>DASUCV010000002.1 GCA_036275915.1 Candidatus Polarisedimenticolaceae bacterium
GAGGAAACGTCGGGTGTTGCCACCCGTAGAGGCTGCGCTGTCGGAGCATTCTCCAGAAGCCACCTCACGACGGTCGCTTCCTCATCCGAAATCGGACGCTGTTCTTTCTTCCTGTCTTCGTGCTTTTTCATGCAGCTTAACGCTAGCGGTAACGCGCGCGCCCGACGGCGAGGCGCGTACCGCAGTATGCACGCGCCGTGACGGCGGAGTGCGCCGCGTTCACCGCGTAGTTCGACTGCGAGCCACCGCGGCTCGACCGTTGGATCCTGCGGAGATCGTACAGGCGCTTGTTTCGAACGACGTAGAGCAAGTCGAAGCCCTGCTCCGTAGCCCGATGGCCTCGTGCGAATCCCAATGTCGACCCCGCAATGCGCGCTGCTGACGAATCGCTGGACCATGCGACGTTGATCGAGGGGCCCGACCCAACATGAACTTCCCATAGCGAGAACAAGGGTCGCGATTCTCCAGTCGATCGATTGCGGACCTCTACCCCACAGAAGCCCGTTTGCTCATGGAGGAACCAGGACCGCTCCTCGAACAGGTCGATCTCGTAGCTCCCATCTGGTGCGGCACTTTTGTGCGACCAGAGATCATCGGTGAAAGGCGCTTGCAAGAGAGCAGCGATGGGTTCGTGCTGGAGGATTGCGCTTGGAGCCTGATCCGCGGGTGGAACAAGTTCGTGGACCCGAGATGGGCATCCTATGCCAGCCACGAGGAGCAGTGTGATCGGCATTCCCCTTTTCATGGTCTTATCGAGCAGTCGAACGTAGCGCTAACCCGCGCGCGCGCCGAGCGGCACGGGCGCTTGCCGCTCTTTGCAAGCGCCGTGACGCGAGAGTGCGCGGCGGGTTGAGCGCACTGTTGGACAGCAAGCCCCTCACGTTCACTTCCGAGCCGCGTGCCCACCTGCGGTGACCGCGCGACGTGGTTGACTGCGGGAAAGTGTACGCCGCTTTCCGTGGCAACCAGCGGAGCAAAGGAGTTGGGCATTGCGACGGCACCGCGCCGGGAGGTACGTGCACGAAGCCAGGCGATAGCTGGGCCACCTGCCCGCGACCCTTCAAGTGCGGCGATGCTGGCCCGGCTGCCGAGTGGCACCCTCTCCTGGGCGAGCGTGGTTCGGCCGCGGCAGCGACCAGAAGACCCGGCGCGTTGAAAGCTGGAGGCCGGCGCGAGACCTGCGATGCGGGGGCCAAGAAGACCAGAGCTGAGCCAAACCGAAGGCGCAGTGTGAGCGATTCTTCCGGGAGCCTGTTGTGTGTAGTTAACCCTTCCAGTTCTGGTCGTCTGTCCAACGTTCGCGGTAACGCGCGCGCCCGACGGCGCGGCGCGTGCCGCAGTATGCACGCGCCGTGACGACGGAGTGCGGCGCGTTGACCGCGTTGTTGGGCCGCATGGCTAGTTCAGTCGGGCCATTGGGAGGCACACGCTTCGCCCTCTTTGGGACTCAGCATGGAGCGTACTTCGACGATACGAGCTTTCGTCAGCCTTGTGCGTTCAGTGAGGAAACACATTGGATAGACACTCCCGTACTCGCCTCGGTCGGGATGCGGCCATTCAGCCAGAAGTTGCGCGTCCCGGTACTTGACCCATGCGTCCTGAGCGGACCGCAGCTTCGTAAGTGAATCGGCCTTCCCCGACCCTTTCGCCTCAAGAGCTTTCAGGAGCGACGTGAGCTGGGCCTCCGCGGCCTTGAGATCTTTGTCAGCTGCCTCATGCAGGCCGACTTGCGTCAGTGAGTACGGTACGTCGCGCACGGATGCGGCGCCGAGAACTGCCGCCGTTACAACCAGACGTCCCAAGATTCTCTTCATGCAGTTCTCATGACGGCCCAACGTAGCGCTAACCCGCGCGCGCGCCGAGCGGCACGTGCGCTTGCCGCTTTTTGCAAGCGCCGTGACGCGAGAGTGCGCGGCGGGTTGAGCGCACTGTTGGACAGCAAGCCCTTCACGTTCACTTCCGAGCCGCGTGCCCACCTGCGGTGACCGCGCGACGTGGTTGACTGCCCGTAAGTTTACGCCGTCTCGCGTGGCAACCAGCGGAGCAAAGGAGTTGGGCATTGCGACGGCACCGCGCCGGGAGGTACGTGCACGAAGCCAGGCGATAGCTGGGCCACTTGCCGGCGACCCTTCAAGTGCGGCGATGCTGGCCCGGCTGCCGAGTGGCACCCTCTCCTGAGCGAGCGTGGTTCGGCCGCGGCAGCGACCGCCAAACCCGGTGCGTTGAGAGCCGGATGCCAGCGCGAGACCCGCGATGCGGGGGCCAGGAAGACCGAAGTTGGACTGAACCGAAGGCCCAGTGTGAGCGATTCGTCCGGGAGCCTGTTGTGTGTAGTTAACCCTTCAAGTTCTGGTCGTCTGTCCAACAAGAAATGGACAGGTCTCGGTATCTGTTCGCACCGCGATATCGCGCAGCGATATCGCGGTCGCAAATTCTTTGAGTCGTCTGCATCGTGCTCTCCTGTCGGCGCTTCGGAGCCGGCGCGATGGTCGATGTCTTTGTTATACCGCGAAATGCGGTCTCGGTAGCATGGTTAGCGGTCAGCGATGCGGTCAAAGGGACTTCGGATGCCGAGCCCTCCGGGACGCTGGAGTACGTGCGTATAGATCATCGTCGTCGCGACCTCGCGGTGACCGAGCAGTTCTTGGACCGTTCGGATGTCGTGCCCGTCTTCCAGGAGATGCGTCGCGAAAGAGTGCCGGAGGGTGTGGGGCGTCGCGTGCTTGGCGATCCGGGCGAGGCGGCAGGCGTCGTGAAATGCCTTCTGGAGAACCGATTCGTGGAGGTGGTGCCGTCGCACGTGACCCGTCTCGGCATCGGTGTAGTGACGCGTCGCGGGAAAGACCCATTGCCAGCTCCACTGGCGGCTAGCGTTCGGGTACTTGCGGACGAGAGCGGTCGGCAGCTCGACGTGGCCGGCACCGGAGTGAAGGTCGGCCTGGTGCTGCTCGAATGCCGCTGCGACTTGCTCCTTGAGCCGAGATTCGAGTCGCGCCGGAAGCATCGTGCGGCGGTCGCGGCCGCCTTTGCCTCGGCGGACCATGATCTCGTGACGCGCGAAGTCGACGTCCTGGATGCGGAGGCGGCAGCATTCGAGGAGACGCATGCCGGAGCCGTAGAGCATGCCGGCCATGAGCGCGGTGGGGCCGGACATCTTCTCGAGGACCTCGCGAACTTCGTCGCGTGACAAGACGACGGGAAGATGGAGCGGGCGCTTCGCGCGCACGATGTCCGAGAGCCATGGGAGATCCATCTCGAGCACTTCGCGATAGAGGAAGAGGATCGCGGCGAGTGCTTGGTTCTGCGTCGACGGCGCGACGTGCCGGTCGACGGCGAGCGACGTCAAGAATTGAGTGACTTCGCCCGGGCCGAGCTCGATCGGGTGGCGCTTTCCGCTCGCGATGATGAAACGCTTGATCCATCCGACGTAGGCGCGCTCGGTGCGGCGGCTGAAGTGGCGTGCGCGCACGGCCTCCCGCACCTGTTCGAGCAGTCTGGGACGGCGCGGCTCGACGAGTCCTGACACGGGCTCCTCCCTTGGGCGGCCGATGCTCGGCCGGATGTGCGGGGAGCCGCGACGTCGTGAGGCCCGACCTACATCAACGCCCAGATCCCCATCGCCGCGAGGCCGCCCGCCAACGTATTGGCGAAGTTGACGACCTCGTTGTCCACGGCTTTGACGCGTTCGAGGGTTGCGCCGAGGTAACTCTCCAGCGTGGTGCCGATGAAGGCGGCGGCGACGACGATCGCGGCGCCGGTCGGGGCGAGGAGGCCGGTGGCGAGGGCGGCGGCGGCGACGACGGCCGAGGCCGCGATGCCGGCCAGGGTGCCTTCGAGCGAGACGGCCCCGTCGGTGCCGGGCGGCACGCGTTTGAAGCTGGTGATCAGGTAGGTCGTGCGGCCGAACGCCTGGCCGATCTCGCTCGAGACGGTGTCGGCGGCGGCGGTCGCGAAGGCGGCGCACAGGGCGACGGTGAAGAGCGCGGGCCACGGCGTCGCGACGGCCAGGAAGGCGAAGACGACGCCGGCGGTCGTGTTGGCGAACGCGTTCTTGGCGCCGCGGCGGCCGCCGCGCTCCTGCGCGATACCGAGCGCCGCCTTCTTCGCGTAGCCGATCTTCGTGCAGGCGGTGCCGAGGACGAAGAAGACGAAGAGCAGGAGGAACGCCCGCCATCCGCCGAAGGCGTAGAGGGCCGTGCCGAGGCACCAGCCGGAGATCGCGCCGGACAGTCCGACGCCGCGCGCGGCGAAGGCGCCGACGGCGAGCGCGAGGTTGATCGCGCCGCCGATCAAGGCTTGCTGCGCGATCGACGGCCACGCGGCGAGGAGCAGCTCGGGATCGACGACGGTCGCCGTGTAGAGCGCCGCGCCGCCGACGAGCGGGACGAGGATGTTGTCGTCGATGCCGGTGGGGAGCGACTCGGCGAACGCCGCCAGCAGCGTCGCCGCGAAGCAGCCGCCGAGGAGGACGTTCGACGAGAAGAACGGGCCGTGCGCGCCGACCTCGAGGAACGACGGGCCGATCCACGTGACGGGCGCTTCGAGCGCGCCGATCTGCACCCAGCGGATCAGGAATGCCGCGGCGGCGGTGCCCCAGCCGACGAAGGCGAGGAAGCCGGACCACGTCTTGCCCGGGTTCCACGGAAGCTTGGGGCCGCGCGCGGTGACGCCGACGACGCTCGCCATGCCGTCGCCGAAGGCGATGAGACCCCACGTCGCGGCGGCCAGCTCGAGGCGGTTCCGGAACACGACGAGGAGCGCGAGCACGGCCGCTGGATACAGGACGATGCCGAGCGAGAAGCCGGCGTCGCGCTCGCTCTCTCGGAGAAGACTCTTGCGCGTGAGCCGGTGGAGCACCGCGAGGTTGAAGAGCAGCGCGACGCCCGCGCAGATCATCGCCTGCCACGGCGCAAGCCAGCGCAGTGCGAGAGCGAAGCCGCCCATGCCGACGTGAACGCTCTTCCTGAGCAGCTCGCCGCGGACGCTGTTCAAGGAGCTGCCTGCGGCGCGCGCGTGCCGGTCGCGGCGGGGGGCAGCAGGCCGCGGCCGCGGAGCCACGCGACGGTCTTGGCGATCCCCTCCTCGAGCGGGGTGATCGTGTAGCCGAGGTCGCGGCGGGCGCGGTCGCTCGCGTACGCCCACTCCCTTGCATAGATGCGGACGATCTCGTCGGTCAGCTCGGGCGGTGTGCCGAGCAGCTCGGCGCGCCAGCGCTGGAGCTTGCCGATCATGCCGGCGACGGCGTACGGGATCTTCAGCTTCGGCGGGGCGATGCCGGTCTCCTTCTCGAACGCGGCGAAGAGATCGACGAGCGTGCGGTTGTCGCCGCCGAGGATGTAGGCGCTGCCATCCTTCGCGCGCTCGAGCGCGGCGAGGAAGCCGTTCGTGACGTCGTCGACGAAGGCGAGCGACATGCGGCGGTCCCCCGCCCCGAGCATGCCGGGGAGCTTCCCGCGTGCGTGGAGGAGCAGGTTCTCTACGACATGGTTGCCGGCAGTCAACGTACCGGGGCCGTAGGTGACGCCTGGGTAGAGACGGACGAGGCGCGCGCCGTTCGCCGCCGCCTTGCGGGCGAGCGTGTCGGCGGCCCACTTCGTGCGCTCGTAGTCGTTGTGGGCGAAGTCGGTCGCGCGCGGCGTCTCCTCGTCGAATGTCGTGCCGTCGGTGGGGCCGAGCGCAATGAAGGAAGATGTATAGACGACGCGTGCGGACGCCTCCTCGGCGATCGCGAGCACGTTCTCGAGGCCGCCGACGTTGACCCTGTCGAAGACCGACCGGTCCTTCGCCCACGGCTTCACCATCGCGGCGCAGTGGACGATCGCGGCGCGATCCTCCATCGCGCGGCGCAGGGACGCCGGGTCGGTGACGTCGCCGGTGGCGACCGTCGCGGCCCGTGGCTTGTCGGCCCACGCGCTACCCTCGCGCACGAGGCCGCGCACGTCGTGCCCCGCGCTCGCGAGCCGCTGCGCGACGCATCCGCCGAGGAACCCGGTGACGCCGGTGATGAGGAGCTTCAACGAAGACTCCCGAGGTATCTCACCAGTGCATCCTTCCACGGCGGGAGCCGGTGCCCAAGAAGAGAATGCAGCTTGTCCGTGCCGAGGACGGAGTACGCGGGGCGGCGGAGGTCACCGTCGCGCGGCGGGCGCGTGCGCAGCTCGACCTTCTCGCCGAGGCCGGCCACCTCGACCACCGCGCGCGCCAGGTCGAGGCGGCTCACGCCGCCGTCGTTCACGGCGTGCACGATGCCGGAGACACCCTTGTCCATGAGATCGAGCAGGACCGGCGCGAGGTCGACGGCGTACGTCGGCGACGACACGGGAAGCTCGACGACCTCGAGGGCGCCCTCGCCCTTCGCGCGCGCGGCGGCGAGGATCTTGTCGACGTACGCCGGGCGCTCGGGGAGGCCGTACAGCGTCGACACGCGGACGATGAGCGCCTTGGGGTTCGCCGCCGTGACGCCGCGCTCGCCGTCGAGCTTCGACACGCCGTAGAACTGGAGCGGGTTCACCGCGTCTTCCTCGCGGTACGGCGCGTCCTGCTCGCCGTCGAAGACGTAGTCGGTCGAGATGTGGACGAGCGGGATCTCGACCGCCGCGCAGTACTCGGCGATCGCGTGCGGTGTCTCGGCGTTCAGGCGCTGGGCTCGGACGCGGTGCTCGGGGCGCTCGGCGGCGTCGACGTCGGTGAACCCCGCGACATTGATCACGCCGGAGATCTTCATGGAGAAGCGCCACTGCCAGATCGAGTAGTGATCGAACAGGTCGAGCGCGACGTGCGACGGCGCGTCGTGGGCGATCCCGCGCCGGTCCAGCTCCGCGGTGACCGCGCGGCCGAGGCGTCCGGTCGCGCCGAGGACGAGGAGGGGGCGCTTCACTGATTCGCCTGGTTGAAGTCGAACAGCTTGCCGATCCCACGCAGGTCGACGGCGAAGCGGAACTCCTTGCGGGGCGCGGTCGTGTAGTTGTACTGGAGGTACTCGGCGAGGAAGCCGCAGCACTGCGTGTAGTACTCCATGCGCCAGCGCTGATAAGGAAGCTTCTTCTCGCCCGGCTGCGGCGTGACGTTGTAGGTCGCGTCCATGCCGAGGCGGATCCGCTCGAGGAGCGGGCCGAAGTCGCCCTGGAAGCGGAGCTGAGTCGCGTCCTTCTTCGGGACGTAGATCGTCACATACGGGCACGTCGTCGGATCGATGTTCGTGCAGTTCGGGTCGCGAATCGATGTGGGCTGCAGCCCGAGCCCGGGGTGGTAGACCGCCGAGAAGAGGCCGCGCGCGAGCCGCTCGCGGAAGTTGCCGGAGACGGCGATCTCGCTGACGTTCTCGAAGAGGACGTCGTAGCGCGTCGACAGGCTGAAGTTGGCGTAGGTCTTCGGGTTGTAGCGCCCGGTCAGCGTCACCGCCGAGAACTTCGACATGTCGTCGATCTTGCCGTCGCCGTTCCGGTCGATCGTCGAGCCGTTCGAGTTCAGCGAGTAGGTCTGCAGCAGGTCGAGGCTCGCGATCTCGACCGGCTCGAGCGGCGCGGGCGGCTGACCCTCGGCCGGGGTCGTCCCGGGCGCCACCGCCTCCGCCGGCTGCTCGGGCGGCGTCGCCTCGGCGACCTCGCGGAGCTTTCCCGACTCCCCTTCCGGGGCGAGGATCTTCTCGCCGGTGAGGCCCGGCGCCTCGGGACCGGCGCGCGGCCGCTGTGCGATGAAGCGCGAGGTGAGGCCGTACGAGAGGGAGTTCGCGGTGATGCCGAATGCGTCGACGTCGTCGTAGACGATGACGTCGGAGGTCTTGTCGAACGATTGCTGGTACGTGTAGAGCAGGCGCGGCTCGATCGTGTTCTTGAGCTTCTTCTTCGTCTTGTTCCCGTCCTTGTCGGGCTTCCCGTCCTTCTCGAAGATCTTGTAGAGCTTCGGGCCGCGGATGTCGAGCGACGCGCCGAACAGGTTCCGCCAGAGCCCTTGCGAGAGGATCGTCGGGTTGGGAAGGACCCCGGTGGTCGGATCGGCCGGCCCCTGGTCCTGCTGCTTCGTCCAGTAGGTCGAGCGGTAGGTGACCGCCGGCGTGACGTCGAGCCACGGGGTCGGCGACCACGGTAGCGAGATCGTCGGGCTGACGTCGCCGCGCATGTAGTCGGTCTCGAGGCGCGCCCCCTTCTGGCGGATGTTGTCGAACGAGCTGACGAAGCTCAGGAAGAACGGCGACTTGCCGAGACGCGTGCTGCGGCCGCGCCACTGGATCTCGGGGAGGGTCGACTGGGTGAGCGTCGACTGCTGGGTCACGAGGTTGCCCGACGCATCCACGAACGTCGTGGGGGGGAAGAGCTGCTCGCGGTACTGCTCCTGGATGAGGAGCGAGGTCCACTTGCCGCTCTTCGTGAAGCTGACGCGGCCGAGGATCGTCGGCGTCGACGAGTAGGTCAGGTTGCGCACGAAGTCGGTGTAGTAGTTGAAGTCGCTGACGACGTCGATGTCGGAGACCATGCGGAAGCCGTTCAGGAACGTCTGGGTCTGCTTGAAGAGCGCCCGGTAGCGGCCGATGAAGGGTACCGGGTCGGGGACACCCGCGCTGTTCACGTTCTCCTCGCCGCTCACGCGGTCCCAGACGTAGTTGACCGTCGCCTCCATGTAGCCGTCGCGGTTCGGGACGACGCGCAGCTTCGCGCCCAGGCCCAGCCCGCCGATCGAGTACCACTGCGGGTCGAAGGTGACGTCGGCGCTCGGACCCAAGGGAACGAACACCGGGATCGAGAGGAGACGGCCGCGGGTCGTCGCGGTGCCGAACTCGGGAAAGAGGAGGCCCGGGGCGCGGTCGCGCTTCACCGGCCACATCAGCCACGGCAGGTAGAAGAACGGCACCTTGCCGACCGCGGGGCGAAGGTTGAAGAGATGGGCGTAGCCGTTGATCTTGATCTTCGCCTTCGTCACGTGGAACGACCAGTACGGGACCGGCTGGGTGCAGGTCGTCACCTGGGCGTGGTGGAGGACGACGTGGTCCTCGCCGATCGTGTCGACCTGGCGCGCCTCGAAGTAGAACTCGGGGTCGACCTGGCCGATGGCGTTCTCGATGACCCCCCTCGTGATGCGCTTCTGGGGATCGGGATCGTCCTTGATCCCCATGTCGTAGACCATCCGCGTGCCCGAGATGCGGTTCCCGTCCCAGACGATGAGGACGTTCCCCTCCGCCTCGACGATGTGACGCTCGCGGAAGGTGACGCGGTCGGCCTGGATGCGTCCGCCGCCCGACTCGATCGTCACCTCCCCTTCCGCGACGATGGTCCCGTCCTTCGCGTCCTGGCGGATCGTCAGGGCGGAGAGGCTGACGCCGGACGGGAGGCCGACCGCCTGCGTCTTGTCGGCGGTCCCCTTCATCGAGTCGGCGGGCGCCGGGCGCGCGGGCTTCGGGGTCTTCGCCGCGAGCGCGGCTTCCGTCGCGCCGAGGAGAACGAAGAGCACGATGAGGGCGTGAAGGCGCGGCGGCATAGGCGGGCCGCAGCGATCTTAGATCAGAACTGATCCAGGTACGAGATGAACGCACCCTCGGCGGTGTCGAGCGCGTCGGGCATCGTTAAGCTCTCGGGCGGGCGAATCATCGGGATCGCGCGCAGGCGCGGCTGCAGGCGCAGGCGCCAGCTCGGCACGAGCGGCCACCACGAGCGCGGGATCCACCCCCACACCGTCCGCGCCCCCGTGAGGTAGGCGTCTTCGGCACCCGCGGCGAGGATCCGCGCGAGGGTCGCGTCGCTGCCGTCGAACGCGGCGGCCTCGCGCAGGTTCCACTCGCCGGGGCCCAGGACGGCGACGAGGTAGCCGGCCGGGGCGCCGCCCTCCTCCGCGATCATGAAGCGCCGCTCGAGCCCCGACCCGTCGACGCGGCGGAAGAACGCCTCCGCGCGGAGGAGCAGGAACTCCCAGTGCGCGCGATCGCGGATGATCGCGATCGGACGGCCGTCACAGAACCGCGCGTGGGCCTCGCCGACGCGGTCGAGATCGGCCTGCGTCATCGTGCGGAGGCGCACCCGATGCTTCGGCTGCGCCGGAGGCGCCGCCAGCGTGCCGACGGCGTCCTCGCACGGGAGCGCCGCGAAGCCGAAGCCGGCGTAGTAGCCGACGCCGATGTCGGTGAAGAGGAACGCCGGCTCCGCGTCCGCGCCCGGCTCCTCGGCGAGAACGGCGCGGATGAGGTCCGCCGCGTAGCCGCGCCCGCGCAGCAGGCGCGGGGTGAAGACGGCCCCGATCGCGCGCGAGCGGAAGACCGACTCCCCGAGGCGGAGCTGCGGCCGGTACAGCTTGAGACTCGAGAGCACGCGGCCGTCGCCGTCGACCCACGCGCGCCACGCGTAGCACGAGCGCGCCCACGACGATTCGGCGAGCTCCTCCCACATGTCGACGTAGGCGGCGAGCGACAACCCCGCGCCCCACAGGGCGTGGGACTCTTTCAGGACCGCGCGCACCTGCTCGCGGCTCGGAATGACGGCGTGAGGCACGGGCTCAGTCTAGAGGCTAGGAGCGTCCGGCGCGTCGTGCGGGCAGGCGCATCGCTCGAGGCGCTTGTTGCAAGCGAAGCAGTACCCGTTCTTCGTGAAGTACTCGACCATCTCCTGTTGCCACGCGTCGATGATGGACAGACGGTCGAGGACGGTGAGGCGCCCGGACACGGTCCCGTCGAGCAGCCAGCCTCGCATGTTCGACAGCGAATCGTGGTACGCCTGTCGAAGGGTGAAGATCGTCATGGAAGAAATCTACCGAAGACCGGTGCCGATCTCCACAACTTTGCTAGGGGTATGCGGAGCGCCCGCAGCGGTCGGTGGCGCCTGTGGAAAAGTTGTGGAGCAACCCGCGGGACGCTCGCGCTGCGTGCTTTGACCCAAACCGGAGGGGAAAACTCCGCACCCGGCTCAAGTGAAGTGAACGCATCACTTAGCGGCCAAACGGACCTCTTGTCAGCGGGTCAAGCCGCACGATGCCGCATCAAAAAGAGTTTTCCACAGGCATTTGGGTGCTGGCATCCGGTCCTCCCTCGCCGTACTCTCGAAATATGAGAAAAATAAGGCTCATCACGGTCGCCTTCACGGCTCTCGTGCTGGCCTTGCCCGCCCTCGCCGTCACGATGAACGACGGCGTCCCGCTCTACACGAACGAGGACCTGAACAAGATGTTCGGTCCCCCTCCGAAAGGGCCGTCGGTCCCGGTGGACAAGAGCAAGCCCGAGGACTGGCTCGCGATCCAGCAATTCATCGACAACCAGTACACCCGCCTCGATGCGGAGCGTGAATACGAGATGCAGCGCCAGGCGATGGCCGGGACTTCGCCGCAAGAGCCGACCGGCGGTTCGACCTCCGGCTACTACGGCGCCTATTACCCCGGCTACTACCCGGGCTACTACAACAACTACTTCCACCCGTCCGGCCGCTACTACCGCCCGAACAATCCGCAGCTCCCGTTCGGGAATCGCCAGCTTCCGCGTGCGCTCCCGCCGGGTGGTCTCTACCCGACGCTGCAGTCGCACGCGACGTACCACCCGAACCGGCCGATCGTGAACAACCGGCCGATGGTCGCGCCGCGGACGCGCTAGCTCGAAAAGAAAACGGGGACCGCTTTCGCGGTCCCCGTCTGTCGACTGTCAACTGTCGACTGTTAACTTCTCACGCAAGGAACTCGCGAAGATCGCGGCACTCCTGCGCCGACTGGATCTTCTTGAGCGCCGTCGCCTCGATCTGACGGACGCGCTCGCGCGAGAGGCCCATGACGCGGCCGATCTCCTCGAGCGTGTACGGCATGTCGCGGCCGATCCCGAAGCGGAGGCGGATGATCTCCTCCTCGCGGGAGTTGAGCACGCGGAGCGTGGACTCGATCTTCTCGCGGAGCTCACGGTCGACCGTGCGCTCGAGCGGCGAGATCGCGTTCGGATCGGCGACGAACCGGAGCAAGCCCGGCGCGTCGTCGTCCGCCGAGAGGTCCTCGAGAGCCTGAGGCTCCTGCACGACGCCGAGGATCTCCTCGACCTTGACGACCGGCATCCGGAGCTTCTTCGCGATCTCTTGCGGCGTCGGCTTCCGGCCGAGCGTCTCGCCGAGCTCGCGGGCGACGCGGGCGATCTTCTTGATCTTCTCGTTGACGTGGACCGGGATGCGGATGATCCGCGCCTTGTCCGCGATCGCGCGCTCGATCGCCTGCTTGATCCACCAGTAGGCGTACGTCGAGAACTTGTTGCCGCGCTCGTACTCGAACTTCTCGACCGCCTTCATGAGACCGATGTTGCCTTCCTGGATCAGGTCCATGAAGGAGATCCCGTGGTTCAGGTACTTCTTCGCGATGTGGACCACGAGGCGAAGGTTCGCGAGGATCAACGCGTCGCGCGCATGATCGACGTGCTTCTTGTGGTCGCGCGCCGACTTGAAGGCGGCGGTCGCCTTGGCGTCGTGATGCTCCCGCGCGAAGGCAGCGAGCTTCCCGTAGAAGGTGAGCATGTCGTCGAGCGGCCACTCGCGGCCGCGCTTCGGCCCTTCGAAGTCGCCCTCGAGGACGTACTCCTTCGCGTAGGCCGGAAGCCTGAGCGCGATCTTGGCGAGGGACTCGCGCGCTTCCTGAAGCTCACGCGCCAGCTCGACCTCCTTCGTCTCGTCGATGAGGGGGGTCGCGCCCATCTCGCGGAGGTAGATCGGGAGGATCGCCGCCGTCGGCCGGTCGGTCGTGGTGACCGGCGCGTTCTTGTCCTTACCCTTCCGGCGGGCGGCCCTCTGCGCTTCCGCGATCTCGGCGCGCGCCTCGTCGGCCTCGGTGCGGACTGCGGGGTCGAATTCGAGCGTCTCGTCGATCATCGTCGCTTTGCGGGCCATGGGAGCCTCCTGAGTCGATACCCGGTTTCCCCTTATGAAAGAACCGCGCCAGTTTTGGGTCGCTGAGCCGGGATGAACGGTCCTTCATTCAAACTCCGGGGCGACGCGCTTTTTATGGGATTTCGAAAGCGTTACGGCAAGTCGGCTTTCTCGCCGCCGCGCCGGTTTGCCCGGTCGATCTGGCCGAGTTGACGCTCGAGGCCGGCGTCTGCGCCGTTGTGGCGTGGTCAGCCGCTTCGTCCGTGTGCTACCGTCTCGGGTTCATCGAGGGGCCGGATCCGATGCAGACCGTTCGTGTCGCGCTCGCCCAGATCGCCCCCAAACTCGGCCAGATCGCCCCCAACCTCGACACCCACGAGGAGACGATCGCCAAGGCGCGCCGCGAGAAGGCCGCCGTCGTCGTCTTCCCCGAGCTCTCCATGACCGGCTACCTCCTGCGCGACCAGGTGCAGGACGTCGCCCTCACGCTGAAGTCCCCCGCGTTTCGACGGCTCGTGCGCGCGTCGCGCGGGATCGACGTCATCGCCGGCTTCGTCGAGGAGGCCGCCGGCCACACCTTCCACAATGCCGCGGCCTATCTCTCCAAGGGCCGCGTCGTTCACGTGCACCGGAAGGTCTACCTCCCGACCTACGGGATGTTCGACGAGGGGCGCGACTTCGCCGCCGGCGAGGTCGTCCGTGCCTTCCCGACCTCCCATGGGACCTCCGGCATCCTCATCTGCGAGGACGCGTGGCACCCGACCTCGTCGTGGATCCTCGCGCAAGACGGCGCCGAGATCCTCTTCGTCCTCTCGAGCGGTCCGACACGCGGCACGAAGCCGAAGCGCGGGATCACGAGCGTCGAGGTCTGGCACGACCTCCTGCGGGCGACGGCCCAGTTCCAGACCTCGTACGTCGTCTACGTGAACCGTGTCGGGTTCGAGGACGGCCTCAACTTCGGCGGCGGCTCGGTCGCGATCGACCCGTTCGGCCGCGAGGTCGCCGGGCTTGCCGGGCTCACGCCGGGGCTCACCGTCGCCGAGCTCGACGCCGAGGCCCTGCGGCGCGCGCGCACCGTCTACCCGCTCCTCCGCGACGAGAAGATCGAGCTGGTCCATCGCGAGACGCTGCGCCTGAGGGAGAAGAAGTTCCTGCTGCCGCCGGCCCGGAAGACCGGGCGCCGGTGAGCCGCCGGACGCCGGACGAGCCCGACCTCTCGCTCGACCCCGAGGCGACCGTCCGGATTCTCGAGGGGTTCATCCGGGCGGAGGTCGAGCGCACCGGCAAGCGGCGCGTCGTCCTCGGGCTCTCCGGCGGGATCGACTCCGCCCTCGCCGCGTATCTCGCGGCGGGCGCCCTGGGCCGCGGCGGCGTGTTCGCCGTCCTCCTCCCCCATCGCGCGAGCAGCGCCGCGTCGATCGCCGACGCGGAGGCGGTCGTCGGAGCGCTCGGGATCCTCGCCGAGCGGTTCGACATCAGCCCGATGATCGACGGCTTCCTCGCATCGGCCGGGGACGTCGGCCGCCACCGGCTCGGCAACGTCATGGCGCGTGCGCGGATGACCGTGCTCTACGACCGCTCGGTCGAGCACGACGCCCTCGTCCTGGGGACGAGCAACAAGACCGAGCTCATGCTCGGCTACGGCACCCTGCACGGCGATCTCGCCTCGGCGCTCAACCCGCTCGGCGATCTCTACAAGACGCAGGTCCGCTCGCTCGCGCGGGCGGTCGGCGTGCCGAAGGCGATCGTGAGCAAGGCGCCGTCGGCCGACCTGTGGCCGAAGCAGACCGACGAGCGCGATCTCGGATTCAGCTACCGCGAGGCCGACGGGATCCTGGCGCTCCTCGTCGAGGCGCGGTTGTCGCCGGCGGCGATCGTCCGGCGCGGTTATCGCAAGGACACGGTCGAGCGCATCCAGCGGCTCCTCGTCGGCTCGCAGTACAAGCGCCGGATGCCGGTGATTGCTAAGGTCTCGGTGAGGTCTTTAGGGTGGGATTTCCGGTATCCGCGGGATTGGCGCTCGTAGCCCTGAGGGCGTGGCAGTCCTTGCAGCAGCGCTCGATCCAGATGAGCGAGTTCGAGGCGTTCTCCCAGTCCTTGCGCGACGCGAACTCACGCGCGTGGCTGAGGGCCGCGTGCATCGCGACGTCCTCGTCGACCATCGCGTGCGGCCACGCGTTGGGCTCGTCGTAGCCGAGGTGCCGGCAGCCGGCCTCGACCTTGTCGAGCGCGGCGCGCGCGGCCGTGAAGTCGCCGAACATGAGCCCCTTCGTCGCGTCCAAGACCCCTCGCTCGAGCCCCTTGGCGTCCGAGTGGACCGGCGCCGGCGAGGGCGACGGCGCGGCGGCGGCTGCCGCCACGAGGAGGATGCTTCCGAAAAAGCGGCCCATGGGCGAAACAAGATACCCTAGGTCGCATGATCGCGACGCTCGTCCTGGCCGCGCTCGTGGCGCAGGCGGCCGATTACCGCATCGATCCGCAGCAAGCGTCGGCCGGCTTCGACCTCAAGGCGACGCTGCACACGGTCCACGGGACGACGGCCAAGGTCAGCGGCCAGGTGAAGGCGATTCCCGAGGACGGCGGCGGCTTGGTCCTCTCCGGCCGCATCGAGATCGCGGCCGGATCCCTCGCGACCGGCAACACGAAGCGTGACGCGACGATGCACGGTGAGTCTCTCGACGTCGCGCACTTTCCCCTCATCGTCCTCGAGCCGGAACGATTCGCGCCATCGGCCCCGCCGGCGGACGGCGGCCGCGTCGCCGGCCGGATCCTTGGCCGGCTGACGATCCGCGGAACGACGCAGCCGGTCACGATCGAAGCGACGCTCGCCCCCGCGGGCGGCGGGATCGCGGCCGACGGGACGTTCGACGTCCGCTGGGCCGACTTCGGGATCCCCGATCCCTCCTTCTTCGTCGTCCACATCGAGCCGGTCGCCCACGCGCACTTCCAGGCGACGTTCCTCCCCGCGCCGTGACGGAACGTCCGGGGGGCGTTCTCCACGTCGTCGCGACGCCGATCGGCAATCTGGACGACCTCTCGCCGCGCGCCCGCGAGGCGCTCGCCTCGGCCTCGCTCGTCGCGTGCGAGGACACGCGGCGGACGGCGAAGCTCCTCGCCCGCTTCGAGCTGACCGTCCCGATGCTTCCGGTGCACAAGTTCAGCGAGCGCGAGACGCTCGCCGAGGTCCTCGCCGTGCTCGCGGAAGGGAAAGCCGTCGCGCTCGTCTCGGACGGCGGCACGCCGGCGATCTCGGACCCGGGGGCGCTCCTCGTCGAGGCGGCCCTCGACGCCGGGTTCCGTATCAGCCCGGTTCCGGGGCCGTCGGCCGTGGTGACGCTCCTCTCCGCGAGCGGCCTCCCCGCGGACCGGTTCGTCTTCGACGGATTCCTGCCGGCCCGCGAAGGCGAGAGGCGGAAGCGCCTGCGCGCGCTCGCCACCGAAACGCGCACGGTCGTCGTCTACGAGGCCCCGCACCGGATCCGCGCGGCGCTCGACGATCTCGCCTCGATCCTCGGCGCGCGCACCGTCGTCCTCGGGCGCGAGCTGACGAAGATCCACGAGACGATCGTCCGCGGGACCGCCGTGTCGATCGCAGCATCGCTCGGCGACGGCGAGGTCAGGGGCGAGATCGTGCTCGCGATCGCGGGAGCGGATGAAACCGGAAGCACCGCGCCGGAAGGCGACGAGACGCTGCGGCGGACCTGGGAAGAAGCGCTGGCGGCGGCGGACGGCGACGAGCGCGACGCCTTGAAGGCGGCGTCGAAGGCGCTCGGCCTCAAGAAACCGGAGGTGTGGCGTCGCCTGGCGGAGCTGGGGTTGGTCCGCGCTTGACGGCGCAGCCGGCGCACCCGCCCTTCGCCTTCTTCGGCGCCTTCGTCTCCGGGTCGTACTCGTACTTGAGGCAGCACATGAGGCGGCCGCACATCCCCGAGATCTTCGACGGGTTGAGCGAGAGCCCCTGCGCCTTCGCCATCTTGATCGAGATCGGCTCGAACCCCTTGAGGAAGGTCGAGCAGCAGAGCTGCTTGCCGCATGGGCCGCAGCCGCCCTTCATCGCCGCGTCCTCGCGGTCGCCGATCTGACGCATCTCGATGCGGAGGTGGTACTGCCCCGAGAGATCGCGCACGAGATCGCGGAAGTCGATCCGTCCCTCGGCGGTGAAGTAGAAGGTCATCTTGCGGCCGTCGAGCTGCCGCTCGACGCGGCCGAGCTTGATCGGCATCCGTCGCTCGGCGATCCGCTCGAGGCAGAAGGCGCGCGCCTCATCCTCGTCCGCGACCTTCCGCGCGTACGCCTCCTCGTCGTCGCGGCTGGCGCGGCGGACGATCTTCGGCAGGCGCGAGCCGGGGTTGTAGAACGGGTTCTCGAGGATCGCGGCGACGACGGTGCCGAGCTGCGGTCCCGCCTCCGTATCGACGAGACACGTCTCCCCGACCTCGAGCGCGTGACCCTGCGGGTCGCAGTGTCGCGTGCGCGGTGTCGCGCCCAGCCTCACCCCGATGACGTCCATACGGCATGTACTATACCGATTTCTCGAAGAAGGATGCGATGGCCGGACAAAAGTCGGGAAAGGACGAGGAGCTTGTCTACGCGCGCAACCGCGCCGCGTCCCACGAGTTCCACCTCCTCGACCGCTTCGAGGCCGGGGTCGTCCTCGTCGGCACCGAGGTCAAATCGATCCGTGCGGGCCGGGCGAACCTCAAGGACGGCTACGCCAAGGTCCAGGACGGCGAGGTCTTCCTCTACAACGCCCACGTCTCGCCGTACGAGCCGGGCCACCGCGAAAACGAGGACCCGGTGCGCACCCGCAAGCTCCTCCTGAACGCGCGCGAGATCCGCAAGCTCGCGAAGGAGACGAGCGTGCCCGGCGTGACGATCGTGCCGCTACGCTTCTACGCGAAGGCCGGCCGCATCAAGTGCGAGATCGCGCTCGCCAAGGGCAAGAAGACGTTCGACAAGCGCGAAGCGATCGCGAAGAAGGACGTCGAGCGCGAGATGGCGCGCGCGCGCGGCGCCAGAAGGTAAGACTACTTCTTCAGAACGAGCTGCTTGATCTCGGCGTTGTTCCCCGCCGCCTCCGCCTGAAACAGGATCGCGGCGTTCGCACCGGGAAGCTCGGGGATCTCGAAGCCGGCTTGGACGCGTCCATCTTGGCCGGTCATCCCCGCGAAGATCTCCTTCGGCTTCTCCTTCGTCGAGATCAGCTTCACCGACACCTTCGCGCCGGCGACGGGACGCTCGGACGCCTCCGCGATGACACGGAGCAGCATCTCGGGCTTCGTCCCCTCGATGAGCGTGAGCTGCTCGGCCATCTCGAGCCGGATCTGCTCGAGGCCGACCTCCGTCCCCAGGTACTCGAGCACGACCTCGTCCAGGCTCCGGTTCGTGATGATGTTGTAGCCGAACGGCTTGGGACCGTCGGGATCGAAACGCCCCGAGAGGATCTCGCGGATGATCGTCTGGTGCTGGGCCTCCATGCGGCGCGCCAGCTCGAAGTCGGAGAACTCGGGCGACTGCGCGAGGTCGGCGTAACCGGTCCGGCGCGAGGTGATGATCTCGCCCCCGGTGTAGACGAGGCTCTCGACGACCGGATTCGAGAGGCCGCGATCCTCCGTCTGGACGTGGAAGACCCGCCCGTCGTACTGGACATCGGTGTTGAATCCGGTGACCATTTCGTCGCTAAAGCTATTCAGGCCCCCCATCCGGGTCAAGACACGGCCAAACTCGGGGGTCCAGGCCCCGTATACTCCTGGGCGGACTAGGGGAAAGGGGCAACACATGAATACGGCGATCGCGCTACGCGACGTGGTGAAAGCCTTCGGCGATTTCAAGGCGGTCGACGGGGTCTCGTTCGAGATCCCCTCCGGCGAGATCTTCGGCCTCCTGGGCCCGAACGGCGCCGGGAAGTCGACGACGATCCGCATGATCATGGACATCATCCGTCCCGACTCGGGCTCGATCTCCGTGAACGGCAAGCCGTCGCCGGAGCATGTCAGGAACCAGGTCGGCTACCTCCCCGAGGAGCGCGGCCTCTATAAGAAGATGAAGGTGCTCGACGTCCTCGAGTTCCAGGGGAGCCTCAAGGGGTCGACCCCGCGGGACGCGCGCGCCGATGCGAAAACGTGGCTCGCCAAGCTCGAGATCTCAGACTGGGCCGACAAGAAGGTCGAGGAGCTGTCGAAGGGGATGCAGCAGAAGATCCAGTTCGCTGCCGCGGTGCTCGGCAAGCCACCGATCCTCATCCTCGACGAGCCGTTCTCGGGGATGGACCCGGTCAACCAGAACCTGTTCAAGGACCGGATCCTCGAGCTGAACCGCCAGGGCACGACGATCGTCTTCTCGACGCACCAGATGGAGACGGCCGAGCGCCTCTGCAAGGAGATCGCGCTCATCAACAAGGGCCGTCTCGTCCTCTCCGGTCCGCTCCACAAGATCAAGGAAGGGTTCGGCAAGAACTCGGTCCTCATCGAGTACGACGGCGACGGCGCGTTCCTCGCGGCGCTGCCCGGCGTCGCGCGCATCGACGCGTTCGGCTCGTACTCCGAGATCCGGCTCGAGGCGGGCGCCGACCCGCAATCGATCCTGCGCGCGGTGGCGGGGCGCTTGCGCGTGACGAAGTTCGAGCTCGTCGCCCCGACGCTCCACAACATCTTCATCGAGAAGGTCGGCGGCGTTCAGGCGCCGGTCCTGGAGAGGGTCGGCGATGCATAACATTCTGATGATCATCCGGCGCGAGTACAGGGAACGGGTGACGAAGAAGTCGTTCTGGATCGGAACGGCCATCTTCCCGCTCCTCATGGTCGGGTTCAGCTTTCTCCCGATGCTCCTGATCGGCCTCGGCGGCAACGATCAGAAGACGATCGCGCTCGTCGACGGCACCGGGAAGCTCCGCGACCGCCTGGTCCACGAGCTGGCCGACGAGAAGCTGAAGGACGGCAAGCTGCGCTACGTCGTCGAGGACGTGCCGGTGGGCGCGAACGCCGACGAGGCCCGGAAGCCCCTCGAGCAGCGCGTCCGGGACAAGCAGATCTACGGGATCCTCCAGGTGAGCCCCGATATCGAGAAGGACGGCGCCTTCCAGTTCTACGCTCGCACCGTCGGCGACATCAAGTCGGTCGAGGAGTTCCACAGCGCGCTCCGGCGCGCCGTCGTGAGCCTCCGCTTCGAGAACGCCCAGATCGCCGTGGACAAGTCGGTCATCCAGAAGATCACCGCCCCCGTCGACATGCAGACGAACGAGGTCTCGAACGCGGGCGGCAGCACGAAGAAGGGGTTCACCGAGGCGTACTTCGGGACGTTCATGTTCGTCCTGATCCTCTTCATGACGTTGCTGCTCTACGGCATCGCCATGATGCGCGGGATCCTCGAGGAGAAGTCGAGCCGCGTCATGGAGGTCCTGCTCGGCTCCGTCAGCCCGAACGAGCTGATGACCGGCAAGATCCTCGGGATCGGCCTCGTCGGGCTCACGCAGGTGGCGATCTACGCGCTGACGGCGGGGGCGGTGCGGATCTACTTCGCGTCGCAGGCCAACGCGGAGATGGCCGGCTTCCTGTCGAATTTCACCGGCGGCAAGATGGCGTTCTTCCTGATCTTCTTCCTGCTCGGCTACTTCATCTACACGGCGATGTTCGCGTGCATCGGGGCCGTCTGCAATTCGGAGCAGGAGGCGCAGAACCTCCAGCAACCCGTCCAGATGTGCCTCATGCTGCCGATGATGGCGACGATCTTCTTCGTCGGCCAGCCCGACTCGACGATCTCGGTCATCGTCTCGCTCATCCCGATCTTCACGCCGATGGTCATGTTCATGAGGATCTGCGTGCAGATGCCGCCGATGTGGCAAATCGTGCTGTCGATCGTCCTCACCACCGCCGCGACGTGGGTCCTCTTCCGCGGCGCCGCGAAGATCTTCCGGATCGGCATCCTGATGTACGGCAAGCGGCCGACGATCCCCGAGATCTTGAAGTGGGCCCGCACCTAAGGGGACATTAGACCGGGAACCTCATCCCGATCAGCTTGTAGGCAAGCCGCGCCGCGGTGAAGTCGGCGTGATGCAGCCCCGGTGAGGGCGCGAGCTCGACGAGGTCGCACGCGACCACGTTCGAGTGGCGGATCAACCTTTCGAGAAAACGGAGCGTCGGCCACCAGGCGCCGCCGCCGGGCTCGGGCGTGCCGGTCGCGGGGATGATCGCGGGGTCGAAGTAGTCGAGATCGATCGTGAGGTAGACCGGCTTCTCCTCGAGATCCTCGATGACGCGCTCGATCCAGTGGTCCGGCTCGAGCTCCCAGCCGTGGACGATGCGGTAGCCGGGGATCCCTGCCTTGATCCACTTCGCCTCGTCGACGCTGTAGTTCCTGATCCCGATCGCGACGAGCGGCACGCCGTAGTCGAGGCAGCGCGCCATCGCGCACGCGTGCGAGAAGCGGTCGCCCGCGTAGCTCTGCCGGAGATCGGCGTGGGCATCGAGCTGAACGACGACGAGGTCTTCGTTGCGCTTGGCCGCCGCAGCGACCGCCCCCGGCGTGATGGAGTGCTCCCCGCCGAGCATGACGACCCACTTGCCGGCGTCCATCAGCTCGCCCGTCTGCAGCTCGATGCGGCGGAGGACGTCTTCGGCCGATCCCGACACGTCGAGCGCGGGCGCGGTCCAGAGGCCGGCGTGGAACGGCTCGAAGCCGAGCTGCTCGTCGTAGAGCTCGACCTGCGCGGAGGCTCGGAGGATCGCGTCGGGGCCGCCACGCGTGCCGCCGCCGTAGGAGACCGTCGCCTCGTAGGGAACCGGCAGCACCGCCACGCCGGCGTCGTTGAAGGAAGCGGCGGCCTCGTCGCCGCCGAACGGAGGGACGCGCGTGTCGTCGTGGGTCATGCGCGCATCATAGACAAGGAACGGACGCGGGCCGGGGCTGCCTCCTCGAAAGTGCCCCGACCCGCGTCCGGCGGCGTGAAGGTTCCACCGGCAGCGGGGGTCCCGGACCCACCACCGGCGGGCGGGAGCGAACGCTCCCTTCCGCGATCGGCGACAAGGGCAACGACGATGCCAGCCGTTGCGCCGCGCCGCGTCGCGATTTCATCGTCCATCGATCGTCCACACCGTCCGCCGCTGCGTCCGGTTGGTACAATGCGCGCCCGCATGGCGAAGAAGGCGACGATTCAGGCGCGCTCCGCGCAGCTCGGTCTGTTCGAGGCGCCGATCGTCTCGGCGTCGCCGAAGAGCACGCCGAAGAGTGCGCCGGCGCCGGTCGCGGCGAAGAAGACGAAGGCCGAGCCCAAGGAGCGCCGCGAGGACGCGACCTCGATGGCGGCGCGCCAGCGCGACATCTCGATCTCCGAGTTCTTCACGAAGAACCGGCACCTCCTCGGCTTCGACAACCCGCAGAAGGCGCTCCTCACCGCGATCAAGGAGGCGGTCGACAACTCGCTCGACGCCTGCGAGGAGGCGGGTATCCTGCCGGAGCTGATCGTCGAGATCCAGGAGCTGGGGGAAGACCGGTTCCGGATCGCGGTCGAGGACAACGGCCCGGGGATCGTCCAGCAGCAGATCCCCAAGATCTTCGGCAAGCTCCTCTACGGCTCGAAGTTCCACCGCCTCAAGCAGCAGCGCGGCCAGCAGGGCATCGGGATCTCCGCTGCCGGCATGTACGGGATGCTCACGACCGGCAAGCCGGTCCGCGCGATCTCCAAGATCGGGCCGCGCAAGCCGGCCCACCTCTTCGAGATCGCGATCGACACGCAGAAGAACGCACCGGTCGTCCACAAGGACGTCGAGACCGAGTGGGACAAGGACCACGGCACCCGCGTCGAGATCGAGCTCGAGGCGACGTACAAGAAGGGGCGCCGCTCCGTCGACGATTACGTCGAGCAGACGGCGCTCGCGAACCCGCACGTCACGATGCGCTACGTGGCGCCAAAGGAAGACGTGAAGGTCTTCGAGCGGGTCACGCAAGAGCTTCCCGTCGCGTCGAAGGAGATCAAGCCGCACCCGTACGGGGTCGAGCTCGGCATCCTCCTCCGGATGGCGAAGGACAGCGCGTCGCGCTCGCTGCGCGGCATGCTCTCCGAGGACTTCTCGCGCGTCAGCTCCGGGGTCGCCGATCAGATCTGCAAGGAGGCGGGCTTGCGCCCCGACGCCGACCCGCGCCGCCTCTCGACCGCGCAGGTCGAGGCGCTCTTCCGCGCGGTGCCGAAGGTCAAGATCATGGCGCCGCCCACGGCGTGCCTCTCGCCGATCGGGCAGGAGCTCCTGGAGAAGGGTCTCCAGACTCGGGTCCCTTGCGACTTCGCGACCGCCGTGACGCGTCCGCCCTCGGTCTACCGCGGGAACCCGTTCCAGGTCGAGATCGGCCTCGCCTACGGCGGCCAGCTCCCGGCCGAGGAGCTGATGGAGCTCTACCGCTTCGCGAACCGCGTCCCCTTGCAGTACCAGCAGTCGGCGTGCGCGATCACGAAGGCGGCGACGTCGATCGACTGGCGGTCGTACGGGCTCCAGCAGTCGCGCGGCGCGCTCCCGGCCGGCCCGGCGGTCCTCTCCGTCCACATCGCGTCGGTGTGGGTGCCCTTCACCTCCGAGTCGAAGGAGGCGGTGGCGTCGTACCCCGAGATCGTGAAGGAGATCCGCCTCGGCCTGATGGAGGCCGGCCGCCGCCTCGGCGCCTTCGTCCGCCACCGCCGCCGCGTCGCCGACGAGGAGAAGAAGCGCTCCTACATCGAGAAGTACATCCCGCACATCGCGGACGGGCTCCAGCAGATCCTCGGCCTCTCGAACGCCCGCCGCAACAAGACGGTCGACGACCTCAAGGTCATCCTCGAGAAGACCCGCAAGATCTGAAGAACGAAGAGGGGACAGCTTCCGAAACTCGCAGCTCAGAGTTTCGGCAGCTGTCCCCTCTTCGCGTGAAGCCGGAAGACGAGGACGAAGTACCCCACGGCGAGCGAGGCACCGACGCACCACCAGGTGAGCGCGATCGCGAGGCCGGGGCGATCGTTCGCGGCGGACATCACCGTCAGCGACTGCGACGGGTCGATCGACGAGCGAAGGACGTCGGGGTAGAAGAGCGCCGCCGTCGCCGCCATGAGGCCGACGAGGAAGGCGCACGACCCGAGGAACGCACGCGTGTCGCGGGCACGACGGCTCGCGACGGCCGCGATCGTCAATCCCACCATCGCCAGCACGCCGCCGAGCCACGCGACGGGACGTGACCGCAGCGGCGCGAAGAAGTCCGGAGAGGCGAGCCTCGTCGCCGCGGTGACGAGCACCCACGCGACGGCAACCACCGGGAAGCCGCGCGTGGCGACGCGGCGCGCGCGAGATTGCAGCTCGCCGTCGCACTTCCACGCGAGGAACGCGGCGCCGTGCGTCGTGAGCGCGACGAGCGCGAAGAGGCCGGTCGCGACCGTGTACCAGTCGAGGATGCCGACGGGGTTCCTCGCGGTCCAATCGGTGAAGAGTGCGAGCGAGAACCAGCCGCGCTCGTCGATCGGCACGCCGCGCACGAGGTTCCCGAGCGCCGCGCCGAGGAGGACGGCGAGGGCGGCGCTGGCGGCCGAGAAGACGACGTCCCAGAACGAGCGCCACAGCGGCGCCGCGACGTGGTTGCGGAACTCGATCGAGATCCCGCGCAGGATCAGCGTCCACAGCACGAGGAAGATCGCGAAGTAGAAGCCGGAGAGCCCGGCGGCGAGCGCCTTCGGGAAGGCGACGAGGAGCGTGCCCCCGGCGACCAGGAGGCAGACCTCGTTCCCGTCCCAGTACGGCCCGATCGCGGCGAGGATCCTCCCCCGCTCTTCGCCGTCCCGTCCCGCGACGAAGTGCAGCGCGCCCGCCCCGAGGTCGAACCCGTCGAGCACGACGTACGCCGTGAGCATGAGCGCCACGATCGCGAACCAGATCTCAATCATGCGGGCCGTGCGCGATCTCGCGTCCCACGAGCGCGACGAAGAGGAGGCCGAGGGCGAGGTAGAGGCCGCAGAACCCGATGAGGGTGAAGAGCGCGGTGCCGGAGGTCACCTCCGGGCTCGAGGCGTCGGCGGTCCTGAGGAGCTCGTAGACGACCCACGGCTGCCGGCCCAGCTCGGCGGTCATCCAGCCCGCGGTGTTCGCGATGTAGGGGAACGGGAACGCGAGCATGAGCGCCCAGAGGAGCGGACGCGTGGTGACGAGGCGCCCGCGCCAGGCGAAGAGGGTGGCCGCGCCCATGAGAGCGATGAAGATCGTGCCGAGGCCGACCATGACGTGGAAGGCGTAGTAGAGCAGCTCGATGTTGTCGGGCCAGCTCGACTCCGGGAACGCGTCGAGCCCCTGGACCTCGCTCTCGAAGGTGCCGTACGCGAGGAAGCTCAGCGCCCACGGGATGTGGATCGCGTTGTCGAGGCGGCGCGCGGGCACGTTCGGCTGACCGATCACGGCGATGCCAGCGCGGGGGCCGCTCTCGAAACGACCCTCCATCGCGGCGAGCGCGACCGGCTGATAACGCGCGACGAGCTTCGCCTGGCGGTCGCCGGTCGGGAAGGCGACGAGGAGGCTCGCGACGAGACCGGAGACGACACCCACACGCAGGAAGCGCGCGGCCGCGCCCTGGTGGCGCCCGGCGAGCGTGTAGTACGCGCCGACCGCGGCGACGACGAACGAGCCGGTGACGACCGCCGCGATCATGTTGTGCGCGTACGCCGCGATCGCCCAAGGGTTCAGCAGGAACTCACCGAAGCGCGCGAGGTGGAGCGCGCCGTCGGAGCCGACCTCGTGGCCGGCGGGGTGCTGCATGAAGCTGTTCGTCGCGATGATGAAGTAACCCGAGAGCCAGCTCCCGATCCACAGCGCGATCGCGACCGCGTAGTGGCCCTTCCGACCGAGCCGCTCCTCGCCGAAGAGGAGCAGGCTCAGGAACGACGACTCGAGGAAGAAGGCGAAGAGCCCCTCCATCGCCAGCGTGTGGCCGACGACCGGCCCGGCGTAGGACGCGAACCGGGCCCAGTTCGTCCCGAACTGGAACTCCATCGGGATGCCGGTGACGACCCCCATCGCGAAGTTGAGGCCGAAGATCCGGATCCAGAACCGCGCCGCGTCGTTCCAGGCGTCGCCCCCGGGCCGGAGGCCCATCGTCTTCATGACGGCGATGAGGAGCGCGAGGCCCATCGTGAGCTGCGGGAAGAGGTAGTGGTAGACGAGGGTGAATGCGAATTGGAGGCGGTGCCAGAAGAGCGCGTCGCCGCCGCTCATGAGCCGGAGTATACACTTGGGAGGACGGCATTTTTCGAGGGATGGACGACGGTGGCAAGGACGAGGCATCACGGCGAAGACGGCGACGGGACCGCGGCCGGAACGCGATCGCCCTCGGCGCCGCGTTTGGCGGACGGGATTCGCGAGGCGATCCTGCGCGGAGTCTACCCGTCGGGCGTGAAGCTCCGGCAGGAAGAGCTGGCCGCGCGGCTCGGCTGCAGCGTCATCCCGCTCCGGGAAGCGCTCCACACGCTCGCCTCCGAGGGCCTCGTGGAGTTCCTTCCCAATCGCGGCGCGCGCGTCAAGCCGATCTCGTCGCGCGAGCTCCGGGAGATGGCCGAGGTGCGCTCGACGCTCGCCGCCGCCGCCATGAAGCGCGCGTCGTCGAAGATCACGCCGGCGGTCGTCGCGCAGGCGCGCGCCATCGTCGAGAAGATGGACCGCGCCCGCGATCCCCTCGCCCAGGTCCGCCTCTACGCGGATTTCCACGAGGTGATCCTCGCGCCGGCCGACCGGCCCTACCTCGTGGCGACGATCCGCGGGATCATCCTCTCGGGGCTTCGTTACATGCCGGTGTGGATGCAGGCGTGGGAGGCGTCTGGCATCCAAGAGGCGCCAGGCTTCGGCCCCGTCATCGACGCGCTCGAGAGGAAGGACCTGAAGAGCGCGATCCGCCTCCTCGCGAAAACGTGGGAAGCGCAGGAAGAGCTGCTGGCCTCGTTCCTCGAAAAGCGCGAACGGAAATAAGGGGACAGCTACCGAATTTCCTCACGGCTCTTCGGCGGCGAGACGCTCCCAGGTCGCGTAGAGCTCCGTGAGACGATCCGCGATCTCGACCTTCTCGCGGCCGATCTCGCGCGCACGCTCCGGATCGCGGTAGAGATCGGGGTCGGCCTGGAGCGTGTCGATCGCGCGGGTGCGCGTCTCCAGGCGATCGATCTCGCTCTCGACCGGGCCGATCTTCTCCTCGTGTGACTTGCGAAGCCGGTAGCGGCGGTTGCGCTCCTCGGCCTCTTGGCGCTTCGCGTCCTTCTTGGGATCGGCCTTCTTCGCTTCCTCGACCATCGCGGTTTCGGCCGGCACATGACGCTCGAGGAAGGTGTCGTAGTCGCCCGGGAAGACGACGGCGGCGCCGCCGCCGACCTCCGCGATCGTCGTCGCGACGCGGTTGATGAAGTACCGGTCGTGCGAGATGACGACGAGGGCGCCTTCGTACTCGTCGAGGGCGTCTTCCAGGACCTCGCGGCTCGCGAGGTCGAGGTGGTTCGTCGGCTCGTCGAGGAGGAGGAGGTTCGACGGGCGGATGAGGAGGCGCGCGAGCGCGAGACGCGCCTTCTCACCTCCCGAGAGCACGCCGACCTTCTTGTCCACGTCGTCGCCGGAGAACAGGAAGCTGCCGAGGAGGGTGCGCAGGCGCTGGCGCTGACCTGCCTCGGCGACCTGCTCCAGCGTCTCGATGAGGGTGAGCGACGGATCGAGCGCCTCGAGCTGATGCTGCGCGTAGTACTGGAGCGTGACGTTGTGGCCGATCTCGAGGAGGCCGCCGTCGGGCGCGACGCGGCCCGCCGCCATCTTGAGGAGCGTCGACTTCCCCGCCCCATTCGGCCCGACGAGAGCGACCCGCTCCGCGCGGCGGAGGAGGAGGTCGAGCGAGGTGAAGACGGCGTTGTCGCCGTACGCCTTCGTCACGCTCTCGGCGCGCAGCACGATGTCGCCCGAGCGCGGCGCCGGCGGAAAGCCGAAGCGCACCTTCTTCGTGCGGCTCGGCGCATCGATGCGCTCGATCTTCTCGAGCGCCTTGACGCGCGACTGGACCTGCTTCGCCTTCGTGTTCTTGTAGCGGAAACGCTCGATGAAGCGCTCGACCTTCGCGATCTCGCGCGCCTGATGCTTTGCGGCCTGCTCTTGCGCGGCGAGCCTCGCCTCGCGCTCGAGGAGATAGTCGTCGTAGCCGCCCGGGAACTCCGTGAGGCGCCCGCGGTCCAGCTCGACGATCTCCTTGACCATGCGGTTCAGGAAGTAGCGGTCGTGGGAGACGACGAGGAACGCGCCGCGCCAGCCGTCGAGGAACCGCTCGAGCCAATCGATCGCCTCGAGGTCGAGGTGGTTCGTCGGCTCGTCCAGGAGAAGGAGATCGGGCTCGGCGAGGAGGAGCCGCGCGAGCGCGACACGCATCCTCCACCCGCCCGACAGGAGCGCGAGCGGCTCGTCGAACCGCTCCACCGGCACGCGAAGCCCGCTCAGGATAGCGCGGGCGCGCGTCTCGACCTCGTCGCCGCCGATCGCCTCGAAGCGATGCCGGAGATCGCCGTAGGCCGTCGCGAGGCGCTCGCTTTCGCTCCCCGCCTCCGCCATCCGCCGCTCGAGGTCGGCGAGCGCGGCCTCCATCCGGCGGAGCTCGGCGAAGCCGCCCTGCACCGTCTCGAGGACGGTCCCGTCGCCGACCGTCTCGACTTCCTGGGGGAGGTAGCCGATGCGGACCGTGCCCGCCCGGTGGATCGCGCCGGCGTCGGGGAGGTCCTCCTCGGCGATGAGACGGAGGAGCGTCGTCTTCCCCGCGCCGTTCGGCCCGACGAGTCCGTAGCGCGCCTCCTTCGGGATCAGCCAGGACAGGCCGTCGAAGACGATACGCGCCCCGAACCGCCTTTGAATGCGGTCGAGATGGATCATCCCTTCTGCCAGAGATCGCGGAAGAGTCGCGCGGAGTCCGGCGCGAATCCCGCGTAGTGATTGTTGAAATACGCGAGCACCGTTCCGCGTCCGTGCACGCGGAGCTGGCGCGCCCAGCGCGCCATCTCGGACGACTTGTCGGCGGCGAGGGCGCTCCACGCGCCGGCGCGTCCCGCGCTCTCCTGGAGCGACGCGACGTGGGCGTCCATCTTCTTGTGGTCGCCGATGAAGCGGACGTACGCCGTCTCGGTCGTGAGCAGGCCGTCCTGCGCGAAGAGGCGCTCCGGCTGCGGCATCGTGTAGTAGGCCGAGAGCGCGAGCGTGACCCCGTGCGCGCGCAAGAGGTCGAGGAGCGCAGGCCCGACCCACGTCGCGTTGCGCACCTCGACGGCGAGCGCCCGCTCGCGCGGCCACAGCTCGAGGAACGCGCCGAGCCGCGCGCGGAACGACGCCCCGGTCGCGTACTCGTCGGGGTCCTTTCCCTTGGCGACGTAGGCGAACTGCGCGAGGACCGGCCCCAGGCGGTCGCCGAGATGTCCCATCACGTCGACGAATTCCTGGACCTGGGCTCCGCAATCGACGAGCCCGCGCTCGTGGGTGATCTCCTGGGGCATCTTCGCCGCGAAGACGAACCCCGGAGGCAGCCGATCGCGCCAGCCGTCGACCGTCTTCGCCGAGGGGCACCGGTAGAACGTCGCGTCGCACTCCACCGTGTCGAATTCGTTTGCGTAATGCGCGAGAAACGAGGCCGGCACCGAGCCCTCGGGGTAGAACGGCCCGACCCAGTCGGCGGACGACCAGGACGACGTGCCGATGCGAAGCGACGCTTGGGACATGGCGCTCCTGGCCCCCGGGAAACCGGGAATTATATTCCGCGGGGATGCGTGCCTCACGGTCCCTCCTCGTCCTCGGCCTCGGCCTCGGCCTGCTCGGCACAGGCGGCGTCCGCGCGGAGACCCTCGAATACGCGATCGAGGTCAAGGACGGGCAGCCGGCGACCTTCGAGGTTCCGTTCGCGGTCCCTTACGTCGGCACCGTCGTTCTCGACGCGCAGTGGACCGGGCCGCGCCTCCTGTTTTTCGGCGTGGACCTTCCCGGTCATCCCGGTTTCGGCCGGCGCTCGGGACCGTCGCCGCAGCGCGTCCAGTTCCAGGCGACCGACCCCGATGTCGTGAACCACACCGGGTTCCGTCTGACGATCAAGGCGCTTCCCGCGCGCGGGGAAGCGACGGGCCGTCTCAAGATCACCGTGCCTGATTCGCCCGAGGTCGTCGCCGCGCGCGAGGCGATCCTCCATCCGCCTCCGCCCCCTCCCCCGCCGCCGCCGGCGTGGACGCTCGCGAAGGCGGCGCCCGCGAACGCGTCGGCCGACATGGCGGCGCTCTTCCGTGCCGTGGAGACCTACCGCGCGGGCGTTCTGGCCAACGGTGAGCACCCCGTCGACGACTGCCGGTGGCAGATCGATTTCCTGATCGACGCGACGGCGATGCGCGACCGGCTCGCGGCCGGCGGCGCGCCTCCCGACGTGCCCGCGCTCCGCTACTTCGGACGCATCACCGATGTCATCGGCTCGGTCGAGTCGCTGCGCTCGTCCAAGGACCCCATCCTCGCCGGCCCCGTGCCGGGCGACGTGAACGACCGGCGCGCGTGGCTCGTCGCCCGCTACGAGCTGACGCGCCCGATCGAGCGCTCCCTCGATCAGCTCGGCGAGCTCTTGAAGGGCGGGCACGCGCCGAGCCTGGAGAAGACCGTCTGGGTGCCGCGCCTCACCGCGTGCGTGATGGCCTCCGAGCGCTACTTCGACGAGCGTGTGAAGCTCGGGTCGGACGAGGACGCGTCGAACCGCGAGCTCACCCGCGCCCAGTGGCCGCATATCCAGTCGGCATCGGCGGTCCTGCGCGCGCTCGCCCCCTGGCTCCGCGAGCCCGAGGCCTCCCCGCGCTGAATTCCTCCGCGATTTGACGGTCCTCGCGTGGTCTCCTAAGGTGCGTGGGATGAAATCGAAGGTTGCGATCCTCCGTGTCTCCCCCGACCGCGTGCTCGATCAGATCGACCGGCTCTGCACGCTGGGCGGGATGCGCGAGGCGCTCGCACCGGGCAAGACCACGATCCTCAAGGACAACATCTCGTGGCATTTCCCCTTTCCCGCCGCGAACACGACCCCGTGGCAGCTCGAGGGAACGATCCGGGCGCTTCGCGCCGCGGGGCTGAACGATCAGGTCTGCGTCCAGAACCAGACGGTCGTCACCGACGCGTTCAAGGGCGAGGATCTCAATCACTACGTTCCCGTGTTGAATTCCTACGGCGTGCCGATCCGCTACAACTTCCGGCCGGCCGACATGACGTGGGTCCGCTACACGCCGAAGGCGAAGCTCCACGTCCTCGACACGATCTTCCCCGAAGGCATTCACATCCCCGACTTCTTCTTCGGTAAGAACATCGTCCACCTGCCGACGGTGAAGTGCCACATCTACACGACGACGACCGGCGCCATGAAGAACGCATTCGGCGGCCTCCTCCACAACCACCGTCACTACACGCATTCGTGGATCCACCGCACGCTCGTCGACCTGCTCGCGATCCAGAAGGAGATCCACAGCGGGATCTTCGCCGTGATGGACGGTACGACCGCCGGCAACGGCCCGGGACCGCGCACGATGTACCCCGAGGTCAAGAACGTGATGCTCGCGTCGGCGGATCAGACCGCGATCGACGCCGTCGCCGCCAAGCTCATGGGGTTCGACCCGCTCTCGATCGAGTACATCCGGGTCGCCCACGAGGACGGCCTCGGTGTCGGCGACCCGCGCGAGATCGAGATCGTCGGGGACGCGGAGGTCGCGCAGGAGTCGTGGGGCTTCAAGGTCGGCGACAACGGGGCGTCGCTCGTCGGCGACCTCCTCTGGTTCTCGCCGCTCAAGCGCTTCCAGAAGCTCTTCTTCCGTACCCCCCTCGTGAACCTCTTCATCTTCGGATCGGAGAGCTACCACGACTACTACCGCTGGCCGCTCAAGGATCGAAAGATCTTCGAGGAGTGGCGGGTCGGCACGCCCTGGGGCGCCTTGTTCGACCGCTATGGAAAAGAGTCGATAGTCGGTAGTCAGTAGTTACTTCCCGTCTCCTCTTACATTCCCGTAATCGCCGCGCTCGAAGAAGTGCCTAGGCAAAACTTGCACTTCTAATATCCATTCCTAGATTTTTTGACAATGTGGAATGGGCCGACAAGGACGACCTGGTTCGTCGCGGCGTGCGCTTCGCGCTCGTCGTGGCGATCGTCGTGGCGAGCGCGCGCGTGACGCGCGCTCAGGTCCTCACGACGATCACGCTCGACGGGAACATGGCGGACTGGGCGCCGATCCTCTCGGACCCGAATCAGAAATCGATCGACGGTCCCGCGCCGGGCGCCGGTGTGGATCGCGACGCACCGGTCGGCTCGACGGGGCGTGACCTCACAGGGTTCGCGTGGACGTGGGATTCGACCTATCTCTACTTCTACGTCTCCCGCGCCGCCTCGGACAGCAACCGGCAGCGCTTCTGGTACTACCTCGACACGAACGAAGACAACCGGATGGCGACCGGCGAGTACGTCGTCGGCGTGAGCTGGCAGGGCAGCAACCGCAGCACCGACATCGAGCTCTACCGCTACAACGCGGTCGCCGCAGGCGCGGGCGACTCGCTCGGCGACGCGAACGGATTCGCCGACGGCTACGACATGCCCGGCTCCGTCACGTCGCTCGGCATCGTCGAGTCCGGAACGTTCGGCGCCGCCAACGGCGTCGAGATGGAATCGCGCATCGCGTGGTCGCGTCTCGGCGTCGCCGCGGGAACGCCGGTGCGCTTCCACGTCGCGGCCTCGAACGGCACCAACATTCCCATGAGCGTCCAGGACAACATGGGCGGTCCGGGCGGGCTCGTCGGCACGACCCGCATCGTCGGCGTACGGCTCGACCCCGATCGCGCGATCACCACGATCTCGCCCGGCCAGGCGATCGCGGCGCACGTCGCGACCAACCTCGGATCGAACACCGACACGATCAATTTCTCGTGGACGGTCTCCGGCGCGCTCGTGCCGACGTCGGTCGTGCTGCGCGCCGACACGAACGGGAACGGCGTCCTCGACGCCGGCGAGCCGCTGCTCACCGACACCGACGGCGACGGGCGCGTCGACACCGGCGCGCTCGCGAAGAACGCCAATTTCTCGATCCTCGCGGTCGCGACCATCCCCGGGGCCCAGCCCGACGGGCGCTCGTGCACGCTGACGATCACCGCGTCGTCGAGCAAGAAGCCCTCGATCACCGATCCCGCGACCGACACGATCACGATCGCGACGCCGTCCGTCACGCTCGTCAAGTCGGTCGATCGCGCCACCGCGAAGCCGGGCGACGTGCTCACGTACTCGATCACCTACACCGGAGGCGGGAGCGCGAGCGCGCTCGCCGTCACCGTCACCGATCCGGTTCCCGCGCAGGTCGCGTACGTCGCCGGCTCGGCGTCGGGCGCGGGCACCACGATCACCTACAGCCACGACGGCGGCACGACGTACGACGCCTCCGACGCGGCACCGGTCACGAACATCAAGTGGGTCAGGACATCGCCGCTTGCGCCCGGGGGGTCGGGCACGGCGTCGTTTCGAGCGGCGGTCCGCTAGCCGCTCCGTCATTTCCAAGAGGGAGAACGAACGATGAGGAGCAAGGGAAGAACCATGACGGCGCTCGCCGCTCTGGGGCTCGCCGTCGCGGCCTACGCGTCGGTGCCCAAGGTCGAGGTGACCGTCCAGGCGCAGAAGGAAGTCGTCAGGACCGACGCGTCCGGCAAGAAAGCGGTCGAGCTGAAGCCGGCCGAAGAGGCGGCGGCGGGCGACACGATTCTCTACACGCTGCGGGCGAGCAACACCGGCACCGGCCCCGCGATGAGCCCGAAGATCGAGGACCCGATCCCCGTCGGAACGGTCCTCGTGCTCGATTCGGTCGCCAAGGACGGCTACGCCATCGAGGCGAGCCTCGACGGCGGGAAGACCTGGCAGACGTTCCCCGCCACGGTCACCCGCACGAACACTAAGGGCATGTCCGAGACCGTCCCGGCTCCCGCGGAGACCTACACCACGTTGCGTTGGGTCCTGAACGGCCCGCTCCAGCCGGGTGACGGCAAGGACGTGTCGTTCAAGGTCCGCATTCGATAACCGGAGGAGAAGACCATGACTGTCCGCTCGAGCATTGTCCTTCGCCTGACCGTCCTGGCCTTCGCCGGTGCGGTCCTGGCCACTCCGTCGTGGGCGATCGGGACGCGCGCCACCACGGCGATCACCAACCAGGCCCACGTGACCTTCCAGGACACGAACGGCAACCCGCTGTCCCAGAACTCGAACACCGTGACGACGATCGTCAGCCAGGTCGGCGGCGTCGACGTCGCGCCGAACAACGGCCCGATCACCCTGGCCCCGGGCACGACGCACTACTTCCCGCACACCGTGACGAACACCGGTAACTACGACGACTACGCGAACCTCACCGCGGTCTCGGCAGGCGCGTGGCCGGTCGCCATCTATCGCGACGTCAACAACAACGGGACCTACGAGGCCGGCACCGACGTCCTCCTCACGGACAGCCCCGGCGACCCGGACAGCATCCCCGATTCGGGGCTCCTCGCGAACGACGGGCTCATGCACATCCTCATCGCGGTCACGGTACCGGCGGGCACTCCCGACGGCACCGGCGACGTCACGACGACGACGGGCGTCTCCGTCTTCGACGGGACGAAGAACGACACGGCGACCGACACGATCAACGTGACCTCGCCGAACGTCTCGGTCGTGAAGTCGGTCGCGCCGGTCGGCAACCAGCCGCCCGGAACGGTCCTGACCTACACGGTCGTCGTGACGAACAACGGCACGAGCGCGGCGTCGAACGTGATCCTGACCGATCCGATCCCGGCGAACACGACGTACAACGCCGGCACGATCACGTACAACGCGGCGGCGCGGACGGACGGCGCCGACGCGGACAACGCGGACTACAACGTGACGAACGCCGGGCAGATCACGGTGAACGTCGGCACGCTCGCCGCGAGCGGCGGGACGGCGACCGTGACCTTCCGGGTCCACATCAACTGATCGATCGATAGCCAGCTCTCGTCGCGGGGCGGGGTGCGCTCGTGCGCCCCCGCCCCGCGGCGTCCGTTTCACACATCGTCGCGGACGGGGTCCGTCGGGGGGACCGTCCGCACTCCTCGGAGTCGCCGAAGCCGTGACTGCAGGACCCGTTCGCCCTCCCGATGCCGCCGGCTCCCTTCATTGGGACGCGCGCGCGGGCGTCTGCGCGCGGACTCTGTTCCGCGCGTGCGCGACGGCTCTCGTCCTGCTGCTCGCCTTCCCCGCCCTCGCCGCGACGGCGCCGGGGACCTCGATCGTCAACACGGCGCATGTGCGCGCCGACTCGACCGACGTGACCTCGAACACCGTCGCGACGACGGTGGCGACCCTGACGGCATTCGACCCTCTGCGCCTCTCCGTGTCGCCCGCCGGCGCCGTCGCCCCGGGCACGCTGCTCACCTACACCGTGACCGCGGTGAACAACAGCGGCGTCGACCTGCCCGACGCGACGATCCGCCTGCCGTTCGACACCGACCTCGTCGATCCCTCGTTCCCCGCGGGAGGTGGCGCCGCGGGAAGTCCTCCGGCGACGGGGAGCTGGGACCCGGCCTCGCGCACCGCCATCTGGACGGCCGGAGCGGTCCTTCGAGGCGCCACCGTGACCGTGAAGATCACCGCGCGCGTCCGGCCCGACGCGACGACCGACGACGCCGTCGACGAGACCGCCGAGGCGACGTCGTCCCTCGCCGCCGGTCCGCTCGCGAGCAACGCGGTCCACACGCCGATCGTCTCGCCGCTCCTGCGCGTCACGAAGATCGCCGACCGCTCCACGGTCGCGCCCGGGGACGGCGTCGGCTTCGAGCTGACGGTGACGCACACCGGCACCGCGACGCCGCTCGCGTCGGTCGTGGCGATCGACCGCCTGCCGGCCGCGCTGCGCTACGTCGCCGGGACCGCCCGCCTCGACGGCAACGCCGCGCCCGATCCGTCGATCGGCGGCGACGGGGTCACGCTGCGGTTCGCGCTCCCCGACATGGCGCCGGGCGATACGCACGTGCTCCGCCTCGGCGCGCGCGTCGGGCCGACCGCGGCCGAGGGCGAGATCGTGAACCAGGCGCACGGCGAGGCGGTGACCCAGGGCGGGAACGCCCTCGTTAGCGCCACCGCCTCGGCGGCGGTGCGCGTCATCCCGGGACCGTTCCAGCAAGAGGCCGCGGTGGTGGGCCGCGTCTTCGTCGACGACGACGGCGACGGCCGGCCGGGAGACGGCGAGCCCGGCGTCCCCGGCGTTCTCGTCGTCTTCGAAGATGGCCGCGGCGCGGTCACGGACGTCTCGGGGCGCTGGCACCTCGAGGGCGTGAGGCCGGGCCTGCACGTCGTGCGAATCGATCCGGGGTCGCTGCCACCGCCGCTCGCCCCGGCGTGCGGCGGCGGCGATTGGGCCGGCGGCTGCGACAGCCGCTACCTCGAGACCCGCGCCGCCGGGCTCGTGATCGCCGACTTCCCGGTGAAGCCGGGACACGTGCCGCGCTGCACCGTCGCGAGCGGCCACGGACGTCTCGTCGTGCCGCTCGTCTCCCTCGATCCGGCGGGGCCCGCGGGATCGGCGCGCGCGCACGCCGTTCTCGAGGCGGCCGCCGCGTACGTCGTCGACCAGGGCGAGACCTTCCCGGGCTCGGTCACCCTCGTGTGCGAGGGCGATCACCCCGAGATCACTTCGTGGCAGGAGACACTCCGCGGACTCGTCGCCCAGCGCGCGAACGCGGCTCCCGATCCCGCCGTCCACGGCCTGCAGAGGCTCGAGCCTCAGCCGACGGCTGCGGCGACGTCACCGCCGGAAGCGCCGAAGGATCCGCTGGAAGACTTGGTGCGCAAGGCGCCCGCGGCCGCGGCGATCGCGTTCCCGCCGGACGGCGCGCGCGCGCCGCGCGAGTTCACGAACGTCGAGGTCGTCTACCCGCTGGGGTCGCGGCTCGATCTCACCGTGAACGGCAGCCTCGTCCCGATGGATCTCGTCGGCGCGACGTCCACGCTGCCCGCGCGACAGATCTCCGCCTCGCGCTTCGTCGGCGTGCGCTTGAGGCCGGGCGTGAACGTCCTCGAGCTCCGCGCGTCGCCGCCGGGCGCCGATCCCGCCTCGATCGAGCCGGTGCGCACGACCGTTTACCTGCCGGGCGCGACCGTCGCGCTCGAGGTCGCGGCCGCGGAATCCCGCTGCGTCGCCGACGGCGTGACGCCGTGCACCGTCCGCATCCAGGGTCTCGACGACGGCGGCATGCGCTCGGGGGACGAGCCGCTCGTCACCGTCGTCGTCGAGGGCGCGCACGCGCTCGACGCCGACGCCGACCCGCGCGCCGAGGGGCTCCAGGTGCGGATGACGCAGGGGCTCGCCGTCGTGCGCCTGGCGCCGCCCTCGACGCCGGGGCGGATCCGCGTCTTCGCGCAGATCGAGCGAACGACGGCCGAAGCGTTCGTCGACGCGGTTCCGGCCGGCGGCGGCTGGCGCGTCGCCGGGCTCGCCGAAGGCCATCTCGCCGGCGACGCCGGTGTCGAAGGCGACGGCGGACTCCCGCCGGGCGTCCAGGACAACATCTCGGACTCCGGCGGACGGCTCGCCCTCTTTGCGCAGGGACCCGTCCTCGATCAATCGCACCTCACGGTCGCGATCGACACCGCGCGGAAGCACGACGACTACCGCCTCTTCGACCGCTTCCGCCCGGACGCCTTCTTCCCCGTCTACGGCGACACCGGCCCCACGCTCGACGCGGCGGCGCGGCAGGGCCCGCTCTTCGTCCGCTTCGACGGCCCCGCCGGCTTCGTCGCGGCGGGCGACTTCGAGACCGGGTTCACGCACACGGAGCTGGCGCGCTACGACCGCCGCCTCACCGGCGCCTGGGGACGCGCGGGGAACGACCGCGTTTCCGTCGAAGCGTTCGCGGCCGACACCGGCCAGCAGGCGATCCGCGACACCTTCTCGCCCGACGGCACCTCGGGTCCGTACCTGCTGAGCCGGCGGCCGGTCGTCGCGTACTCGCAGACCGTCATCTTCGAGGTCCGCGATCGCTGGCGGCCGGACCAAGTCCTCCGGCGGATCGTGAAGCAACCCGACCTCGACTACGCGCTCGACCCCGAGGCGGGAACGATCCTCTTCCGTGGCCCGGTGAGCCCGTTCGATCCCGACCTGAACCCGATCGACGTCGTCGTCCTCTACGAGGCGCGGACGGGAAGCTCCGACCAGATCGCGGCCGGCGCACGGCTCGTCGCGCATCCCACCCCCGACATCGACGCCGGCGCCACCGCCGTCCACGAGGGCCACGCCGGCTCCGATCTCGACATGGTCGGCGTCGACGTCGTCTGGCGCGCGCGGCCCGGAACCACGATCGCCGCGGAGTCGGCGGCGACCCGTCAGGCCGACGACACCGCCGTCGCCTATCGCTTCGACGCGACCTCGCAACCGAACGACGCCTTCCGCTGGGAGGCGCACTACCACGACATCCCCGCCGGCTTCGCGAACCCGTCGTTCCTCTCCGCCGCGGACACGGGCGGACAGCGGGCGTCGATCCTCGCCGGCTGGCAATCGAAGGGACCGTGGCGCGTCAAGGGCGAGGCGCTCTGGCAGGACGATCAGGTCAACCATCTCGAGCGCACGTCGGGCGCCGTCGGCTTCGAGCGGCACACCGACGTCCTCACCTTCAGCGGAGCCGTCCGCGGCGTCTCCTTCGACAACGCGGGCGTTTCCGACAGCTCGCTCCTCCTCGAAGCCGGCGTGAAGGGCAAGCTCGCGCCGCGCTGGACCGGCGAGCTGTTCCGCGCCCAGAACATCGCGGGCACGATCACCCCCGGATATCCGGATCGCACGGCCATCGGCGTGTCGTGGGAGATCAAGGACGGCCGGCGCTTCGTCCTCCGTCACGAGATCGAATCGGGCGGCGACTTCCCCACGCACAACCGCACCGTCGCCGGCCTCGAGAGCCGCATCGGCGCGAACACGCGCGCGCTCGTGAACTACACGCTCGAGGGAGGCGCCGCGGGCACCGCGCTCCGCGCGTCGAGCGGCGTCGAGACCGTGCTCCCGCTGACGCCGGTCAGCTCGCTCACCGCATCGGCCGCCGTCGTCGACACGTCGCGCGGCGACGGCACCGCCGACTTCGTCGCCCTCGCGGGGGGCTACGAGTACCGCGCCGGCACGTCGCTCGTCTCGACGCGGTATGAGGTCAACTTCAACCACGTCGACGTCCGACATCTGCTCACCGCCGGCGGCGCCTTCCGTCTCTCGGACCCGTGGACGCTCTTCGTCCGCGAGCAGGTCTTCCTGAGCGATCCCAGCACGGGTTCGGCCTCCGCGCGCGCCGAAGGGCTCTTCGGCACCGCCTATCGCCCGCTCACGGGCCCGTTCCAGTTCCTGTTCCGCCTCGACAACACGATCGCCGGCGGCAGTCCGATCACCGCGGGCGGCGTAACGCCGGGCGGCGTCGCCTCACAGCCCGCGGCGTCGCTGGCGACACCGCCGCGCGACCCCGGCGAGCCCGGCCTCGGCACCGATTACGCTCGTTACGGCGCCTTCGCGACGCGCGACAGCGTCGCCTTCAACTTCGCCGCCGGCTTCCGCATCGACGCGCGCAACCGTCTCGCCTCGACCCTCGTCTTCAAGCACGCGGGCCCGGAGGCCGACACCGGCATTCCCGGCTCGACGACGTGGCTCCTCTCGCTCCACTACACCGCGTGGGTGAAGGAGCGCTGGACCGTCGGCGCGAGCGCGCGGCAGTTCACCGTGCACGAGACCGGCCTGACCTCGTACGGCGAGGGCGTCGAGCTCGGCTACCTCGCGATCAAGAACCTGTGGGTGACCGGCGGCTACAACTTCGCCGGCTTCAAGGACACCAACTTCTCGTCCGCCGAGCGCACCGAGAGCGGGCCGTTCCTCTCGCTCCGCTTCAAGTTCGACGAGAAGAGCCTGGCGTCGATCAAGGACTTGAGGCTCGACAAGCCGTGATCTCACTCCGGCATCGAAGTGCCCCAGTAGTTCGCGTCGAAGAACGGGGCGTAGTCCTTGCCGGAGAGGACGCGGAGAAGGTCCGCGACCAGCTTGGTCGAGCCCGCCTTGCCGTGCAGCGTCTTCTGGTACGACTTCAGGAACGTCAGGAACTTCTCGTCGCCCAGCTCCTCGTGCAGTCGTGTCAGCAGCCACGGACCCTTCGCGTAGAGCAGGCCGAATCGGTCCTCGAAGCCCGTCGTGGGATCCTTCCACGAGATCCGGTTCGCGAGCGCGATCGGGGCGACTCGCGTGGCGTTCTTCGCCCGCAGCTTCCAGGTCGCCTTCAAGTTGTCGAATACCCCCTTGCCTTGCGCGCGCTTGATCATGAGTCCAGCGGAGTACTCCGCGAACGACTCGGACAGCCACGTCTCCTCCGGACCGGGCCATCGCAGGGCGTGTCCCCACCACTGGTGCGCGATCTCGTGCGCGAACCGCTCGTTGACGCCCTGCGTGTAGAAATGTGCGATGTCCGGCGGTAGCGCTCGCTCGAACGCTTCGTTCGTGATGAGCATCATCCCGAGCGGCGCCTGTCCCCAGCCGAGGTCGTTCACCTGCACGATGTTGAGCTCCGGGACCGGGAACGGACCCAGGAAGCGCTGCATGTGATCGATCATCGCGAACGCAAGCTCGGAGAGCTGCTCCTGCGAGCGGGCGTTTTTCCCGGCATACGTGGCGACGCGCACGGTCAGCCCGTCGCGGCTCGTCTCGTTCACTTGGTAGTTCCCGGCGATGACCGCGACGAGACCGCTCGCAAGCTCCGAGCGAACCTCGAGGACGTTGTCGTCGCCGTCCTCGCTGCGCTTCACCGTCGAGCCGGAGGCCAGCGCACGGAACGGCTTCTTGACCCGGATGACGCCGTGGGTCGTGTACTGCCGCCCCGCGAACGGCGGCTGAGGAAACAGCTCTTCTCCTTCCAGGATCCAGTAGTTGTCGCCGCCGGGTCGAACGAGATAGTCGCCTTCGATGCGGAACACGACCGTCACCGGCCGGTCCTTCGCGGCTGCGCGGCCGAGATCGACGAGGAGCCTCGAGTTCTCCTGCGCGAAGGCAAGCGGCGCTCCTTGCGCATCCGCCACGGACGCCACGTGGTAGTGCCGCTCGGTCGAGTTTCCGGGTCCCGACCGGACGAGGATCGGCCCTGGGATCTCGAACTTCAGGACGCGAAGCCGTTCCCTGGCCGGCACGATCGTCGTGCGCGCGACGATCGACACGAAATCTCCGGAGGTCGCCGTCAGCTCGTAGTCGGCTGCGGTCATGAGGAACGCCGGGGCGGCCGGTGCACGACGATCTCTTCCGATCGGCTGCTCCGAGAGCGTCGTCGAGCGCGGCCACTTGCGCCGCGCATCGTCGTCGGTTTGTGGCGCGCCGAGGATCTCCAGGGACTCCGACCGCTCGTCGACGGCGTCGTAGGTGTAGACGAGCGGCCCGTCGCCACCGCCGATTTCGACGCGCACCGTCGGCGGCGTCACGCCGTCGAGCATCGCAGCACCCACCAGACGAGCCGTCGATCCGCCGTCGTACTTCTCGAATGCGCCGCTGTGATCCCGGAAGCGATTCCGGATGGCCTCGACCGGCGGAGAGGCTCCGTCCCCCGCGAGAGGCGGAGCCTCACCCGATGTCGCCCACAGAATCGTCGCCGCGGTGCCGTCGATCGCGACGCCGCCCTCGACGTCCGCGACGTCGACGCGCCCCTCGGTCTTCGCATTGAATCGGAGAACCGGGTACTCGACGGGATCGTGGGAGACGTATCGAAATTTCGCGTTGCCCGCATAGAACCAGCCGGCCTTCGCTGACCCCAGGATGAGAGGACACACGGTGCCACCGGCGAGCTGGATCTCGAAGTTGCCTTGGGCAAGGCGACCCGTGGGCACCACGACGCACGACTCACCGAGGCTCGCCTCGGAGAGGGACGACGGCGATGACGCTGGCGGCGCGTCCGCGAGCGCGGCCGAAGCGCACGAGCAGACGATGAGATGGACCACGGCACGGTTCGCGACACGCATGAACGCCCCCTGAAAGACGGTTGGCGTTATTGTGCGCTGACCGGGGCCCCGAGTAGCGGGCTATCTGGACTCAGACCGAGAAAACGCGCCCCTCCGGCCTCAGCGTGCGCGACTCGTTCTCGTAGAGGTAGGCCTCGATCGCGTGGCGGTCCTGAGGGCCGAACTTCTCGAACTCGAGGCCCATGCCGCTCGAGGGGACGGTGCGGACGACGCGACCGATGACGTGGACGTTCCCCTGGGACGTGGGGAGCGGGAACGAGAGCGCGCAGCGCATGCCGATGTCGATGGGAGCCGGCGTGCTCACGAAGAGGCCCGAAGGCGAGAGGTCCTGCGAGTAGCCCAGGAGAAGCGGCGACGAACCGTCGAGATAGACGGGCGTGCGCAGCGGCACGCGCGGGCGGCGCGTGTAGCACCACACGCGGTTGCGGCCGAGGGCGCGCGCCTCTTTCAACGCCTCGTGCGCGCGGCTCAGGAGGTCGGTCTCATTGTCGGCGTCGGTCGGGTAGGACGCGGCGCCGAGCGAGAGCGTCACGCCGAAGGTGACGTCCGGGTCCCACAGCGCGGTGAAGCGGGTGCGCTCGACGTTCGAGCGGAGGCGCGCGGCGATCTGGCGCGCGCTGCCGCGGCCGAGGCCGGGGAGGATCACGGCGAAGTCGTCGTCCTCGACGCGGGCGACGAGGTCGCCGTCGCGCACGATCGCGCGGAGGACGCCGGCCAGCTTGCGGAGCACGTTGGTCGCAGCCTCGCGCCCGTGCGCGTCGACGACCTTGCGGAGATGATCGACGTCGGCGACGACGACGGCGAGCGGACGGCCGGTCGACGACGCTTCGCGCATCTCGACGCCGAGGCGCTCGAGGAACGTCTCGCGCGCGGCGAGGCCGGTCAGCGGGTCGCGGCCCGCCGAGCTGGGGCGCTCGGATTCGGCGCGTGAGACGACACGCAACACCGACACGGTGTAGCGGTTCGGGGCGGCGGCGCTCTGGGTGACCGTCGCTTCCACGTCGATGACGTGGCCGTCGCGACCGAGGAGGGCCATCTCGACCGAGTCTCGGGCCGCGGCCGGATCGAAGGCGCCGTCGGCGAGGAGGCGCGCGCCCGCGAGGCGGCCCACGACGTCGGCCGCCGTCCAGCCGGTCAGACGCTCCATGTCGCCGTCGAACCCGACGATCGTGCCCTTGACGTCGATGAGGAAGGAACCGCCGGCCTGAGCTCGCTCGTGACGCATCGCACCCCCCGAAAACGTAATCGCGGCGGAACATAGGTCCCGGCCGCGGTGCGGGCAACTTAGAATCCGGGCCCATGACCTGGCTCCGCCGGACGCTTTGGGCCGCCGTCGCCGTCCTCGGGGCGTTCTCGTTCGGAATGATCGCGATCGTGCGGCACGAGCCGGTCTCGGCGGGGCATCTGCTCGTGGCCGCGGTGTGCTGCTACCTGATCGGGTACCGGTTCTATTCGAAGTTCATCGCGGCGAAGGTGCTGGCCCTGAACGACCGCCGCACGACGCCCGCGGTGCGCCTCGCCGACGGAAGGGACTTCGTGCCGACGCACCGGTGGGTGGTGTTCGGGCACCACTTCGCGGCGATCGCGGGTCCCGGTCCGCTCCTGGGGCCGACTCTGGCCGCGCAGTTCGGCTACCTGCCGGGGACGATCTGGATCCTGGCCGGCGTGCTCCTCGGCGGCGCGGTCCAAGACTTCGTCATCCTCGCGGCGTCGCTCCGGCGCGACGGGCGCTCGCTCGCACGCATGACGCGCGACGTTCTGGGCCCGTGGGGGGCGGCGGCGGGGACGCTCGGGATCGTGCTCATCATGATCATCCTCATCGCGGTGCTGGCGCTCGTCGTCGTGAACCTCCTCGCCGAGTCGCCGTGGGGGCTCTTCACCTGCGCGGCGACGATCCCGATCGCGATGCTCATGGGCGGGGTCATGCGGGGGCATGGCCAGTCGACCCCGCGCGTGGCGATCGCGACGGCGATCGGCGTCGGCCTCCTCGCGGTCGCGCTCCTCGCGGGGCACGGCGTCGCGGCGCACGCGACGTGGGGCCCGGCGTTCACGCTCGGGCGCGTTCCGCTCGCCTGGGCGGTCATCGCGTATGGCCTCGCGGCGTCGATCCTCCCGATCTGGCTGCTCCTGGCACCACGCGACTACCTCTCGACGTTCGTCAAGCTCGGGACGATCGGCCTGCTTGCGGTCGGGATCGCTTGGGTGCGTCCCGAGCTGAAGCTCCCGGCCGTCACCGTGTTCGCCTCGGGGACCGGGCCGCTCTTCGGGGGACGGGTCTTCCCGTTCTGCTTCATCACGATCGCGTGCGGGGCCGTCTCCGGCTTCCACGCGCTCGTCGCATCGGGAACGACGCCCAAGCTCCTGACACGCGAGACCGACGCGCGCATGGTCGGCTACGGCAGCATGCTCCTCGAGAGCTTCGTCGCGATCATGGCCATGATCGCGGCGGCGTCGCTGCCGCCCGGGCAGTACTTCGCGATCAACTCGCGGATGACGCCCGAGTGGATCACCTCGCAGGGCTTCCCCGTGACCGCGGCTGAGATGCAGGCGCTCGCCGCCCACGTCGGCGAGGCGACGCTCACCGCGCGCACCGGCGGGTCGGCCTCGCTCGCCGTGGGGATGGCGTCGATCTTCCATGGGGTCTTCGGCGGCGATCGTGCGGCGGCGCTCTGGTACCACTTCGCGGTCATGTTCGAGGTGCTGTTCATCCTGACGACGCTCGATGCCGGGACGCGGGCGGGCCGCTACCTGCTCCAGGACGCGCTGGCCCGAGCGAGCCCGCGCCTCGCGGGGTCGAGCTGGGCGGCGAACGTCGCGACGAGCGCCGCGTTCGTCGCGGCGTGGGGCTACTTCCTGCGCGCGGGGGTCGACGACCCGAAGGGCGGCATCCGCGCGCTGTGGCCGCTCTTCGGGCTCTCGAACCAGCTCCTCGCTGCGACCGCGCTCGCCGTCGCGACGACGATCCTCGTGCGGACCGGCCGCGCCCGATACGCCTGGGTCACCGCCGTCCCGCTGGCGTTTCTCCTCATCGTCACGATGACCGCCGGGGTGGAGCTCATCGGGAGCTCCGACCCGGCGCTGGGATTCCTCGCCAAGGCGGCGCATCCCGGGACCGACGCGCGCGACGCGTGGAACGCCCGGCTCGACGCCGTGGTCGCCGCGGTCTTCCTCGTGCTCGTGGCGACCGTCGTGCTCTCGGCCGCGCGGCAATGGCGCCGGGTCGCCCTCGGGCTCGTGCCGGTCGAGCCCGACGCGGCTCCCGAGGGCGGCGGCGCGGCGTTCGGCGAGATTCCTCCGGTTGGCGGGCGGACCCGCTGTTGCTAGCATCGTCGGCCGGGAGGGGGCGATGGCTGGAAATCCTCTGGTCCGCGAAAAGATCGATCAGGTTCCCGCGATCCTCACCGAGCTCGGGCTCGATTGCTGGATGCTCTTCACGCGCGAGAGCGCGGAGATGCACGATCCGTCGCTCGATCTCGTCGTCGGCACGAACGTCACGTGGCACTCGGCGTTCCTCCTGACGCGCCGCGGCGACCGCGTCGCGATCGTCGGCAGCCTCGACAAGGCGAACGTCGCGATGCACGGGCACTACGCCGAGATCGTCCCGTACACGCAGGGGATCACCGAGGATTTGAGGCGCCTCCTCGCCCGTCTCGACCCGAAGACGATCGCGATCAACTACTCGGTCAACGATCACGCCGCCGACGGGATCACGCACGGCCAGTGGCTGTCGCTCCAGGCCAGCCTCGAGGGAACGCCCTATCCGCCGCGGCTCGTCAGCTCCGAGCGGCTCATCGCCGCGCTCCGCGGCCGCAAGACCGCCGGCGAGCGGCAACGCATCCGCGCCGCGTGCGAGGTCACCGTCGAAATCTTCGAGGCGGTGACGCCGAAGCTCAAGGCCGGCGTCACCGAGAAGCAGTTCGCCTCGATGGTCACGGACGAGATGCGCCGCCGCGCGCTGGCACCCGCGTGGGACGAGGAGCACTGCCCCGCCGTGTTCACCGGTCCCGACTCGGCCGGCGCGCACGCCGGCCCGACCGACCGGCCGATCGAGCCCGGCCACATCGTCAACATCGACTTCGGCGTCCGGAAGGACGGCTACTGCTCCGACCTGCAACGCACCTGGTACGTGCTCAAGCCCGGCGAGACGCGCGCCCCCGACGCCGTCCAGAAGGGGTTCGACACGATCCTGCGCTCGATCAAGGACGCGGCCCGCGCGATCCGCCCGGGGAAGACCGGCGCCGAGATCGACGACGTCGCCCGCGGCGTCGTGACGACCGCCGGCTACGACGAGTACCCGCACGGGACGGGACACCAGATCGGCCGCGTCGCGCACGACGGCGGCGGAGGCCTCCTGCCCCGCTGGGAGCGCTACGGGAACACGCCGATGCTGCCGATCGAGCCCGGGCAGTGCTACACGATCGAGCCGCGGCTCACGGTGCCCGGCCACGGCATCGCCACGTGCGAGGACATCGTCGCCGTGACCGACAGCGGCGCCGAGTTCCTCTCGAAGTCGCAGGATCGCCTGTGGCTCGTGGGGCCGGCCTAGTCCCGTGCGTCCCGCGGTCATCCACGGTGTCGAGCACTCGCTCCGCCTGAAGAACCGATTGCTCGGCCTCGGCTGGCACAAGGATCCCCTCCGCCACTTCGGCCCCGGGGGGATCGACGAGGCCGAGGCCGCGTGCGTCGCCGCGGGGGGCGACCTGCTCGCGTTCGTGAGACCTCCCGGTCCCGTCGCCCCCTCGGGCCTCTCGGTGCGGCCGCTCAAGAACGGCACGCGCGAGATCGTCTTCGACTCGCCGCTGCCCTCCGGGCACGGCGCCAACGACCGCGTGGTGGCGCGGATCTTCCCGGCGCGGCGCGCGCGCAAAGACAAGAAGGCTCTCGTCTTCCATCATCCGCTGCTGCAACGCCACTGGGCGTTGTGGGAGTGGTTCCTGGCGCCGCTGCGCGAGCGCTTTCCCGTCGTCATGATGGCGGCGCCGTATCACTTCGAGCGTGCGCCGTCCGGATGGTTCTCCGGAGAGGGAACGGTCAACCCGAACCCGTGGCGCCTTTACGCGGCGCTCCGGCAGTGGGCGTGGGACCAGAAGGCGCTCCACGCGGCGCTCGTCGAAGCGGCGGGCCTGACGCCCGCCGCCGTCGTGGGGTTCAGCCTCGGCGCGTTCCAGACGCTCCTCGCGGCGGCGGCCGGCGAGCTCGACGGTTTGCTCCTCGTGTCGATCGCGTCGACGAATCGGTACGCCCACGGCCTCCGCCACGGCGTCCTCGGTCGCGGCACGCTCGAGGGACTACGCCGCGCGGGGATCGACGAGGAGCGGCTCGACCGGATGGTCGACGCGATCCAGCTCGAGCGCTACGTCCCCCGCCTCAACGGGCGCCCGGTCCTGTACATCGCCGGGCGTCACGACCTCGTCGACCCGCCGCCGTCCGCCGAGCGTCTGGAGGCCGCGCTCCGGCCCGCCCGCTCGGTCTGGCTCGAGTCCGGTCACGGCACCGTCCTGCTCGAGCGCGCGCGGGTCGCCCGCGAGGTCTTCGCGTTCCTCGACGGGACGACGAGGGCCGCGACGCCGGAGTGAACGGTCAGCGCGACCGTTCGCGCGGCGGCCAGGTTCGAGAGGCCGAGCGACCCCGGGAGCAGACGCTTTCTCGAAAGCTTCCAGCGTGTCCCGCGCAAGGAGACCTGCGCCGGACCGTTGAGCGCGAAGACCGAGACGAGCCTTCGACGCGGCACGCGCAGCGTGACGTCGCGGGCCGTGACGACGACGAGGGCTCGCCGGTCGATCGCGACGACCGCGGCGAGGCGCTTCGCGGCACGCCCCGCTTCGAAGAGGTTCGCCCACTCGTGATCGATGCGGCCGCCGAGCAGGCCGGCGACGACGACCAGGCGCACGCGACGGGGGATCGCCTCGGCGAGCGCGCCGGCAAAATCGCTGAAGTCCTTCTCCCGGGGAAAGCGGATCCGCTTCAGTCCGTGAACGCTCGAGCGCACGGAATCGAAGTCGCCGGCGATCACCGCCGGTCGCCGTCGGAGCGCGACGAACGCGGCCAGTCCGCCGTCGACGGCGATGGAGAGCGGGGCGTCGTCGTAACGGCGCGCGAGCGCGAGCGCGAGGACGAGATCACGCGAGCTCGCGCCCTCGAGGGCGAGCACCGCCGTCCGCGCGGACGGGGCATCGAGCTCGATGAAGGGCAGCGTGCGGGTCATGGGCCTCAATGAAAAAGCCCCGGGGCGAACCCCGGGGCCTTTGGATTTCCGGCTTCAGTTGAGATCAGCCGACGCGAGTGACGTTCTCGGCCTGAGGACCCTTGGGCCCTTCCTTGATCTCGAACTCGACCTCCATCCCTTCGTCGAGCGTCTTGTACCCCTCGGCGTGGATGGCCGAGTAGTGCACGAAAACGTCGGGACCATCCTCACGCGCGATGAACCCGTACCCCTTGCTGTTGTTGAACCACTTCACTTTGCCCTTAGCCACTTCTGAACCTCCAATTCCTAATCGCGAGCCGATCACTTGTTCGGGACGCGGGCCTTCCGGCATCCCGGGGCGACGCCGCGTAACCCCCTGATACAAAAAGACCACCTGGTCGCCATGTCTCCCGCGCCAGGTGGTCCGATGGAACCGGGCGAAACGCTGCGACGCACCGGGGGCAGTGTAAAGCCAACCCCGGGGGCGTGCAAGGGACGGGCGGTTCTTACGCCTCGGTCGGAGCCGGGATCGTCGTGGTCGGCTCGTCCTCGGCTTCCTCGTCGGTGGTCCGGCGCTCGGGGCGATCCCCGACCGGCACCTCCGCCGCCTTCCGCGCCCTCTCGTGGAGGGCGGGGCCGAAGGCGATGTCGAGCACCTGCTCGATCTCCGAGACGAACTTGAACGTGAGGACCGCCCGCACCGCAGTGGAGACGTCCTCGAGATCCTTTTCGTTCTTGTCCGGGAGGATCACGACGCGGATCCCCGCCGACTTCGCGGCGATCACCTTCTCCTTGATGCCGCCGACCGGGAGAACCTTCCCGCGGAGGGTGATCTCGCCGGTCATCGCCAGCTCGTCCGGCACCGGCAGGCCGGTGAGGAGCGAGACGAGCGAGACGGTGAGCGTCACGCCGGCGGACGGGCCGTCCTTCGGCGTGGCGCCGGCAGGCACGTGGATGTGGAAATCGCTGCGGTCGAAGAGACCGTCGTCGATCCCGAGCGCCCTCGCGTTCGAGCGGATCCACGAGAGCGCGGCGAGCGCCGACTCCCGCATGACGTCGCCCAGGCGGCCGGTGATCGTGATCTTCCCGCGCCCCTTCATCATGGTCGACTCGACGAAGAGGATCTCGCCGCCGACCGACGTCCAGGCGAGGCCGACGGCGACGCCGCTCCGGTCGGTGCGCTCCGCGATCTCGCGGAAGAACCGCACGGGGCCGAGGAACTCGGAGACGTTCTCCTGGGTGACGACGACCTTCGCCGCTTCCCCTTCGACGACCTTCCTCGCCACCTTGCGGCAGACGTTCGCGATCTCGCGCTCGAGGTTACGGACGCCCGCCTCGCGCGTGTAGTCGTTGACGATGGCGCGGAGTCCGCTCTCGGTGAACTCGATGCGCTCTTCGTTGAGGCCGTGCTCCTCGATCTGGCGGCGCACGATGTGCGTCCGCGCGATCTCGAGCTTCTCCTCTTCCGTGTATCCGGGGAGGCGCAGCACCTCCATGCGGTCTCGGAGCGCCGGCGGGATCGTGTCGAGCACGTTCGCGGTCGTGATGAAGAAGACCTTGCTCAGGTCGAACGGCACCTCGAGGTAGTGGTCGGAGAAGGCGTGGTTCTGCTCGGGGTCGAGCACCTCAAGGAGCGCCGACGACGGGTCGCCGCGGAAATCGGTCCCCACCTTGTCGATCTCGTCGAGGATGATGACGGGGTTCCGCGTCCCGGCGCGCTTCAGGCCCTGGATGACGCGGCCCGGAAGCGAGCCGATGTAGGTCCGGCGGTGGCCGCGGATCTCCGCCTCGTCGCGGATGCCGCCGAGCGAGATGCGGCCGAACTTCCGGCCCATCGCCCGCGCGATCGACTTGCCGAGCGACGTCTTGCCGACGCCGGGAGGCCCCGCGAGGCAGAGGATCGGGCCCTTGAGGTCTTTCTTGAGCGCACGCACGGAGAGGAACTCGAGGATGCGGTCCTTGACCTTCTCGAGGTCGTAGTGATCCTCGTCGAGGATCTGCCGCGCCTCCTTGACGTCGACCTTGTCCTCGGTCTCGGCCGACCAGGGGAGCGACACGAGCCAGTCGAGGTACGTGCGCGAGACCGTGTACTCGGCCGCCTGCGGCGGCATCTTGCTCAGCCGGTCGAGCTCCTTCTCGGCGACCTTCTTCGCTTCCTCGGGCATGCCGGCAGCTTCGATCTTCTTCTTGAACTCCTCGATCTCCTGCCCGCGGTCGTCGTCCTCGCCGAGCTCCTTCTGGATCGCCTTCATCTGCTCGCGGAGGTAGTACTGACGCTGCGTCTTGCCCACCTCGTCGGCGACCTGCGACTGGATGCGGCTCGAGATCTCCTGGAGCTCGACCTCGCGGGTCGTGATCTCGACGAGCTTCTGGATCCGGTCCTTCACGTTGTTGCGCTCGAGGAGACCGATCTTCTCCTCGACGGGGATGTTGAGCACCGACGCGGCGAGGTCGGACAGGCGCGCAGGATCGCCGGCGCCGGCCGAGAGGACCATCTCGCCGAGATCGTTCGAGATGTTCTGCGAGTTCTGCACGAGGCGCTGGAACTGGTTGATGAGGCTCCGCACGAGCGCGTCGAGGTCGACGGTCGCGTCGAGATGCTCCTCGAGCGCGGTCACCGCCACCTTCATGAACGGTTCCGTCGCGACGAACCGGTCGACGCGGATCCGCCTCAGGCCCTGGATGATCAAGTTGACGTTGTTGCCATTCAGCTTGACGACCTTGAGGATCTTCGCCGCGGTCCCGATGCGGTACATCCCCGCGGGATCCGGATCGTCCTCCGACGGGTTCCGCTGGGAGACGACGGCGATGAGCTTGCTCTCCCCCACGACGTCGTCGAGGAGGTTGAGCGTCTTCCTGCGGCCGACCGAGATCGGCATGATCGCGTGCGGGAACAGCACGCTGTTCCGTAGCGGAAGAACGCCGAGCTCGGGGGGAACGCTGATGTTCTCTAAGGATGCCATGGGGCCTCTCGCGGCACGGCTCGTCGCCGGCCGGTTAGATAGTAAGCGCCCCGGGGGCGTAAGACCACCACCGGGGCGCGACCGACGTCGAGGCTTGACTCAGGCTGCTTGGATCGCCACCTTCTTCGGCTTTGCGGCTTCCGCCTTGGGCACCGTCACCTCGAGGATCCCATCCTTGTAGGTGGCCGTGACCTTCGCCCCGTCCACGTTCTTCGGCAGCGTGAAGCTGCGGGTGAACGTCCCGTGGACGCGCTCGCGGCGGTACATGTCGGTCTCGTCCTGCTTGCGCTCGCCGCTGATCGTCAGGACGCCGTCCTCGACGTGAACGTCGAGGTTCTCGCGATCGATGCCGGGCAGCTCGGCCTTGAACGTGAGCTGATCTCCCTTCTCGAAAACGTCCACGGGCGGTGCCCAGGTGCGGCTCTGAACCAGGTCCTGGAACGGATCCCAACGCACGAGTCTCATGGTTTTTTGCTCTCCCTTGTCACCCTTGACTTACTTTTTGTTGGTGACGCCTCCGGGTTAAGACGGAGGCGCGGAAGTGTCAAGGAGAGTCGACGGTCGATCACCGTCGACTGGTGACTATCCGATCAGCTTCTCGTGATGGAGCGCCGTCAAATTCGCCGGAAGCGGGCGGTAATCGAGAGGCTCGAGCGCGAAGGCGCCGCGGCCCTGGGTGTGGGAGCGGAGCGCGGTCAGGTAGCCGAACATGTCGGCGATGGGGGCGACGCCGCGGACGATCGTCACGCCGGTGCCCCCCGCCGTGTCCATGACGACGGCGCGGCGCTGCTGGAGCGTCTTCATGACGGCGCCCAGGTACTCGTCCGGGATACGGATCTCCAGGCGCCCGTACGGCTCGAGGACGATCGCTCCCGCCTGCTTGAGCGCCTCGCGGAAGGCGTGGCTCGCCGCGGAGTTGATCGCGATCTCCGGCTGGCCCGCGTCCGAGAAGGCGGCGTCTTCGATCGTGGCCTTGAGGCCGGTGACCGGGTAGCCGTAGAGGCCGCCGCCGTCAGCCGCATTCGCGACGCTGTCGACGAGCGCCGGCACGAACGACTGAGGAATCGCGCCCGGGGCGAGGCCGGAGACGACGTCGGGCCGGGCGCCGGGATCGGCGAGCGGCTCGATCCTGAGCTTGACCTTCGCGTAGAGCTGCTCCCCGGCGACCTGGCGCTGGTAGGTCGCGACGCCTTGGGCCGGCGCGCGAATCGTCTCGCGGAACGACACGCGCGGCTTCCCCCACCCCAGCTTGACGCCGAAGTCCCGCTCGATCCGCTTGAGCGTGACGTCGAGGTGCAACTCGCCCATCCCCGACAGGATCTGCTGGCCTGTGTCCGGGTCGATCGCGGTGCGCAGCGTCGGGTCCTCCCGCTGCAGCCTCGGGATCAGATCGGCGAGCTTGTCGCGGTCGGCGCTCGTCTTCGGCTCGATCGCCACCGAGACGACCGTCGTCGGGAAGCGGATCGGCTCGAGGAGGACGGGGCGCCCTTCCTCGCAGAGCGTGTCGCCGGTCACCGAGCGGTGGAGGCCGGCGACCGCGACGATGTCGCCCGCCTCGAGCGTCTCCACCGGCTCGCCGCGATCGGCATGCATGCGCAGCACGCGACGCAACCGCTCGCGGTCGCGCGTGCGCGGGTTCCACGCGCGCTCACCGGCTTCGAGGGTCCCGGAATAGACGCGAAGGAAGAAGAGGTCGGCCGACGCGTCGGCCTGGATCTTGAAGACGAGCGCCGAGAACGGCGCCTTGTCCTCGGGCGGCCTCTCGACGGCGCTCCCGTCCTTCGGGTCGGTCCCTTGAGCGGGGCCGACGTCGAGCGGCGACGGGAGATAGGCGCACACCGCGTCGAGGAGCGGCTGGATCCCCGCGTTCCGGAGCGCCGCACCGCAGAGGACGGGGACCGCCTTGTGCCCGACGGTGACGGCGCGGAGCGCGGCGTGGAGGTCGTCTTGGCCGATGGGAGTTTCCGCGAGGTACAGCTCGGCGAGCGGCTCGTGGAGATCGGCCAGCTTCTCGATCATCGAGGCGCGCGCCGCGGCGACGTCGGCGGTCATGTGCGCCGGAACCGGAGCGGCGACGACCTCACGCCCCAACGACCCCTGGTCGAAGGTGAGATGCCGCTCGGCGATGAGATCGACGACGCCGGCGAAAGTCTCGGCGGCGCCGTCGGGGATCTGGATCGGGATCGCCTTGGCGCCGAGACGCTCCTCGATCCCCCGCACCGCGGCGGCGAAGTCGGCGCCGATGCGGTCCATCTTGTTGACGAAGGCGAGCCGCGGGACGTGGTAGCGGTCGGCCTGGAGCCAGACGGTCTCGGACTGCGGCTCGACCCCCTCGACCCCGTCGAAGATGACGACGGCGCCGTCGAGCACGCGGAGCGCGCGCTCGACCTCCGCGGTGAAGTCGACGTGACCGGGGGTGTCGATCAGATTGATGCGGTGACCGGCCCACGAGAGCGTCGTTGCCGCGGCCGAGATCGTGATGCCGCGATCGCGCTCGTCTTCCCGGAAGTCCATGATCGCTTGGCCGTCATGGACCTCGCCCATCTTGTGGCTGCGGCCGGAGTAGAAGAGGAAGCGCTCGCTCGTCGTCGTCTTGCCCGCATCGATGTGGGCAACGATTCCGATGTTGCGAATGCATTCCTTCGGGAACGGGGGCACGGCCGACCTCGCACTCCGTCAGTTCAGGTAGCTGCCCCCGTCGCGATCCGACCCGCCCCCGGCCCCGTCGGCCTCGGGCTCGGCCTCGATCCGCTGGCGCTCGTCCTCGATCGCACGAAGGATCTCTTCTTCCTCGGGGATCCTGATGTTGTGGATCGATCCGAGGAGAAGCACCGCCTGCCCGACCAGCGCCGGGTCCTCGTCGAGCCATTCGCGGAGCGGGTCGATGAGCTCCTTCGTTCCGAAGAGGCTGATCCACTCGGCGGTCGACCCCGGGCCCACCTCGTCCATGAACCACTCGAGGTGCGTCGTCACGACCTCGTAGCTGCCCCGCGACCCGAGATCGCAGAGGAGGACGAGGAGGCTGTGGGCCGCGTCGGGGTCGAGCGAGCGCGCGTCGAGCTTCGCCTTGGCGGGCGCGACGATCGCGTCCCCCATCGCGGAGAGCGCACGCTCGGCCGCCCCGTAGACGTAGGAGTTCTCGTCGGAGAGGTACTCCATGACCTCGGGGATGAAATGCACCGCCTTCAGCTCGCCGAGCATCTCGAGGGCCACGACCTTGGGGAAGAACGGGCCCTGCGCCTCGAGCATCCTGAGGCACCAGTCCTGCGCCTTCGCCGAGCGCGGCTCGTCCTCGCGGCAGAGCACGGCGACGGCGGAGGGGAGGTCCGGCACGAGGAACGCGGTCTCGACCTCCGCGAGCTTGAGAAGCTTGTCCAGGTCGCCGCGCGCGCGCTTCAAGGCGAGCGCCGGATTCATGTAGCGCGCGATCGCGAACGCGGCGGAGAGCTGGAAGCCGACGACCCACTGCTGGAACTGGTGGCCGAGCTTCTCGGACTCCTCGAGCATCGAAGGCGACGCGAACGCGCCGACCGCCGCGGAGAGGCGCTGCGGAACATCGTCTTCGGGATCCGCAGGAAGCTTCGACGCGGCCGCGCGCGACCAGTCGCCGATCGCGCGGATGATCTCGGCGTGATCGCCGACACGGAAGCGTTGGGCGATCTGCTTGATCGTCGTCTCGCCCATCGCGGCCAGGACGTCGCAGTCGTAGCCGGACTCGACCGCCTTGATCGTCTTCCGAAGCTCGATGCGTCCGGACGGCCCGGTGCGGAAGCACCAGGCACAGTCGTCCACCATGAGCGCGTCCATCAGGGTGCGGAATCCCTCGCCGGCGCGATGCGCGCCGCGCCACTGGAGCGCGGTCACGAAACGCGCGAGGATCTCCGGGATCTCCTGCGCCTCGACGATCTTGAGCACGCCGCGGAATGCTTGAGGCTCGGCGAGCAACTCGCCCTTCTTCTGGACGAACTCGCGGACGAGATCGCGCGCATGCAGCGTGCCGAGATCGGCGAGCGCCTCGACGATGATCGCGACCGCGGCATCGTTGAGGTCGCCGCGATGGAGCACGGTCGCGGCGAGGTCGACCGTTCCCGGATAACCGAGGCGCGCGAGCGCCTGGAGGCAGTGGCCGGGGACCGTTCCGCGCAGGAGCTTGAACCCCCGCAGGAGGATCGCGTGATGGTTCGCCGAGCCGTGCTCGCCGAGATGGCGGGCGACGCGCTCGGGAGTGGCGTCGTGATCGTCGAGGACGAAGCCGGAGATCGCGTCACAGCAGGATTCGGGGTAGTGCCGGATGAGGCGGTCGATCGCCCAATAGCGGACCTCGGCGTCGTCCCATTTGATGAAACGGGTCAGCTCGTCGAAGCCCCAGATGAGATCGGACACAGGGCCAGCACCTCCCGGAGCGGATTCTACCAGGCGCGACCTCAGGGGGGCGTCGTACGATGGACCGCGATGCGCTGGATCGTCGGGGATGTCCACGGGTGCGCCCGCGAGCTCGAGGACCTCCTCAATCACATCGGTTTCTCGGCCGGGCGCGACCAGCTGTGGAGCGCCGGCGATCTGGTCAACACCGGACCGGACTCGCTCGCGGCGCTCCGGCTCTGGCGCGACGCGGGAGGACGAACCGTCCTCGGCAACCACGACGTCTACGCGCTCCTCGCTCGCTCCGGCAGCGCGCCGCGGCGGAGGGACCGTCTCGACGAGCTCTTCGCGGCGGCGGATGCGGACGATCTCCTGGAGCGCCTGCGCGCGTCGCCCGCGATGCACGACTTCGGCGGCGTCTTGCTCGTCCACGCCGGCCTCCACCCGCGGTGGCTCGACCTCGACGCCGTCGCCGCGCGCGTCGCCGCGCAGCCGCACGACGACGGCTGGCTCCGGAGCGACGACGTGACGTTCCTCACCCGCGTCCGGTGCTGCGACGCGTTCGGCGAGCGCGCGCGTTTCACGGGCCGGCCGGAGGACGCGCCTCCCCCGTTCAAGCCGTGGGACGCCTTCTACACCGGCGAGGATCTCGTCGTGCACGGCCACTGGGCGATGCGCGGCTTCTACCGCTCCGAGCGCACGCTCGGCCTCGACTCCGCGTGCGTGTACGGCGGACGCCTCACGGCCTGGTGCCCCGAGGAGGACCGCATCGCGTCCGTCCCCTGCCGGAGCCCGCGCGGCTATCTCGTCTAGAGCTAGACCCGCCGGATGTACTCGAAGTCGATCGGCTGCCCCTTGACGCCGCGGTCGGGCGCGCCGATCCAGTTCGCCATCTTGCCGGGCTCGAGGACCGGCTGCATGAGCTGCTGCACGTACGCGCGGTCGGAGTCCTTCGGCAGCCACTCGTACTTGCGCCGCTCCCACGCCTCCGCGTCGATCGGATGCCCCTGCGGATCGAAGTGGGATCCGGCGTAGATCCCCATCGTCCGATTGAAGCGGCGGCTCGGGAGCGTGATCGTGTAATCGATCCCGCTCTCCTTGATCATCCGGTTCCAGCGGTCGACGCCGCGCTGGTTATCGTCGATGTAGGCGTCCCGAAGGACCTCGTTCATCGCGTTCCGCAAGGGAACCTCGCGCTCCGCCATCTTGCCGTCGTCCAGGATCGGGATCCGGTACGTGCCGTGGAGCGCGATGTGGTCGCCGAACTGCTCCTCGTGCTCGCGGCCTTTCAACCCCGACGCGAAGTAGTCCGCCGCGTTCGACGAGATCTCGCCGCCGAAGAGGTCGAGGCTCGAGGAGTACCAGAAGTTCACGTACTTCTGGACGGTGTCGAGGTCGATCCCGCCCTGGCCTCGCACGTCCTCGTTCGGGTCCTGCTTCATGAGCTCGCACGCTCTCTTCACGACGCGCCCGACCCCCGTCTCGCCGACGAACATGTGGTGCGCCTCTTCGGTGAGCATGAAGCGCGTCGTGCGGGCGAGCGGGTCGAAGCCGCTCTCGGCGAGCGCGTACAGCTGATACTTGCCGTCGCGGTCGGTGAACATCGTGAACATGAAGAAGGAGAGCCAGTCCGTGATCGGCTCGTTGAAGGTCGAGAGGATCCGCGGCTTGTCGACGTCGCCCGAGCGGCGCTCGAGCAGGTCTTCGGCCTCCTCGCGTCCATCGCGGCCGAAGTAGGCGTGGAGCAGGTAGACCATCGCCCAGAGGTGGCGCCCCTCCTCGACGTTGACCTGGAAGAGGTTGCGGCAGTCGTACATCGAGGGGGCGCTGTTGCACAGGAGGCGCTGCTGCTCGACCGAGGCCGGCTCGGTGTCGCCCTGCGTCACGATGATGCGGCGCAAGGCGTTCCGGAACTCGCCGGGGACGTCCTGCCAAGCGGGGTTCCCGTAGAAATCGCCGAAGCCGATCTTCCGGTCGGGCTCGGGCGGCGTGAGGAAGATGCCCCACTTGTAGTCGGGCATCTTCACGTAGTCGAAGTGCGCCCAACCCTTCGCGTCGACCGAGATCGCGGTGCGCAGATAGATCTCGTCGGCCTGGTAGTCGGTCGGCCCGGCCTCGCCCCACCACCTCAGGTAATCCGGGAGCCACTTCTCGAGCGCGCGCAGGAGCCGCTTGTCCTGCGAGAGGTTGACGTTGTTCGGGATCTTCTCGTGGAGCTGCATCACGTTCTCCGGAAGTCGAAGGCGGGCCGCTCGGGCTTGCCGTAGAGGGTGAGCGCGCCGCGCTCGCCGACGGCGTTGGGACGCTGGAAGACCCAGTTCTGCCACGCCGAGAGGCGCGCGAAGATCTTGCTGTCCGCGTTCTCGGCCCCGGGGAAGCGGAGGCTCGCCTCGAGCCCGGTGAGCGCGTCGGGAGAGAGGCTCACGCGCTCCTCGATCGCGACGCGCACCTCGTCGTCGTAGTCGATCTCGTCGGCCACGACGGTCACGAGGCCGGCCTCCTCCGCGTCCGTCGGATCGTACGCGCGGGGCGCTGCGAGGAGATCCTCGGCGGCTCCCGGCTTTCCCTGGAAACGGACGGCGAGCCGCGAGAGGCCGTGGGACATCGGGTAGGCGCCGCCGTTCATCGGCGTCACGGCGATCGCGACCGGCCGGTCGTTGTCGGCGAGCATGTAGGAGCGGTCGGCGGCGAGGGCCAGCTCGAAGAGCGTCCCCGCGAAGCACGAGCCGGGCTCGACGAGCGCGAAGAAGCTCCGCGCGGTCAGGTCGAGCCGGCGGAGGACGCGCGCAACGAAGAACCTCACCTCGTCGACGAACCAGTCGCCGGCGCCCTCCGCGAGGGCGCGGTCGACCGCGAGGCAAGTCACGAGGTCGCCCTGCGTTCGCAGCAGCACGAGCCCGATCTCGTCCTCGTTGTGCCTGAGGTGGAGGAGCGCTTCGTCGATTTCGCGGAACGCCTGGAGCGGCCACCACGACGCCCCGGCGGCACGCGCGGCCGCGGCATCGAGGGGAACGCCGGAGGCGGGTCCGGCGACCGTGAGGGTCGCGACCCGCTTGTCGCGCTCGATCGCGAGCGCGACGTGCTCCCACCGGATCGTGTCGCCGTCGCGGCTGGAGGCGAGCGGCGTGAGCGCGATGCCGCGCTTCGACCGTGCCGGCGATGCGGCGGCGAGGGCGGCGGCACGGCGGCTCACCGCGTCGGCGAACCGGCTGCGCGTCGCGATCTCGTCGACCAGTCCCCAGGAGATGGCGCGCTTCCCCTTGACCCCTTCCGCGATCGTGCAGAAGACGTCGGCGAGATCGCGGCGCACCTTGCGCTTGTCGACGAGGCGCGTCAGACCACCGGTCCCGGGAAGGACGCCGAGGAGCGGCACCTCGGGAAGGCTCACCGCGGAGTTGCCGTCGTCGACGAGGATGATCTCGTCGCACGCGAGCGCCAGTTCGTAGCCGCCGCCGGCGCAGATCCCGTTCAACGCCGCGAGGTACTTCTGCCCCGAATGCGCCGACGCATCTTCGATGGCGAGGCGCGTCTCGTTCGTGAACTTGCAGAAGTTGACCTTGAAGGCGTGGGACGAGGTCGCGAGCATGTTGATGTTGGCGCCGGCGCAGAAGACCCGGTCGTTCGCGCCGCCGATCACGACGCACCGCACTCCGGGGTGCTCGAAGCGGAGACGCTGGACGGCGTCGTACAACTCGATGTCGACGCCGAGGTCGTAGGAGTTCAGCTTGAGCCGATAGCCGGGCCGGAGGGGCTTGTCCTCCTGAACGGCCATCGTCAGGCGCGCGATCTCACCGTCGATCGCGAGCTTCCAGTGCTGGTAGGTGTCCGGCGTGCGCGCGAAGGTGACCGGATCGGGGTTCGTGGTCGTCTCCAAGGGGGCTTCCTCCGAGAATGTGGAGGCCAGCACTATACTGCATGAACTCGGCCCTGGAAACGGCGCGATCACTGCACTATAGTGCATGCATGCCTCGCGGTGACTACCTGCCGCTCATGGCGGCGCGCATCCGGCGGCTCCGCGAGGGCCGCGGCTGGAGCCGTCCCGATCTCGCGTCGCGCTCCGGCCTCTCCGTCCGTTACCTCGCGCGCATCGAAGCCGGGGACGGCAACGTCTCCCTCCTCCGCCTCGCGGATCTCGCCGAGGCGCTCGGCACAACCCCCGAGGTCCTCTTGCGCGCGCCGCGGCCGCGGAGCCCGCTCGTCGTCCTGGTCGGCATGCGCGGGGCCGGCAAGAGCACGGTCGGTCCGCTGCTCGCCGCCGCCCTCGGCCGCCCGTTCGTCGAGATGGACGAGCGCGTCCAGGACGCCGCCGGGCTTCCTCTGGATCAGATCTTCGAACTGCACGGCGAGCGTCACTACCGCCGCCTCGAGAGGGAAACGCTCCAGGCGATCCTCGACGAGGCGCGGCCGGCCGTCGTCGCCGCGGCGGGAGGCGTCGTCAACGAGCCCGCCTCCTGGAAGGCTCTCCTCGACCGCACGACGGTCGTCTGGCTCCGCGCGACACCCGAGGACCACTGGCGCCGCGTGATCGCGCAGGGCGACCGCCGGCCGATGGCCGACCATCCCGACGCGATGGCCGAGCTTCGCGCGGTGCTCGCCGCCCGCGAGACCCGCTACGCGCAGGCGCACGTCGTCGTCGACACCTCGGGACGCCGGCCCGCTTCGATCGTGAAGGCGATCGTCGACGAGGTCGGCGAGGCGGGCGCCGCGTGAGCGCCGACGTTCTCGGTCCGGCCGTCGCGGGGTCGTGGTACCCGTCCGATCGCGACGCGCTCGCCGGGCTCGTCGATCGCCTGCTCGAGAAGGCGGAGGGCGGCGCCGCCCGCGCCGTCATCGCCCCGCACGCGGGCTATGCGTACTCGGGGCCGCTCGCGGCGGCGGCTCTGCGCGCGCTCGAGACGAGCGGCCTCCGTCGCGTGATCCTCCTCGGCCCCAGCCACCACCACGGGTTCGCCGGCGCGGCCGTTCCGAGGGCGGCGCGCGCGTGCCGCACGCCGCTCGGCGATCTCCCGATCGACCGCGAGGCGGTCCTCTCCCTCGCCGAGCAGCCGGGGTTCCGGGCGGACGATCGCGTCTTCGTCCGCGAGCACGCGCTCGAGAGCGAGCTGCCGTTCCTGCAGCGGCTTCTCGCGGAGACGCCCGCGATCGTCCCGATCCTCCTCGGAGGCGGTGCCACGATCGACGACGCGGCGGCCGTCGCCCGGGCCGTCGCACCGTTCGTCGACGCGGCGACACGCGTCGTCGTCTCCTCCGACTTCACGCACTACGGCACGCGCTTCGACTACGTCCCGTTCGCGGACGCCGTGCCGGAGCGGATCGCAGCGCTCGACCGCGGCGCACTCCAGGCGATCGAGGCCGGTGACGCCACCGGGTTCGCGCGCTACGTCGACGCGACGGGGGCGACGATCTGCGGCCGGCGGGCGATCGACGTCCTGCTCCGGCTTCCCGCCGGCGCGCGCGGCGGCCGCACGGTCGCGTACGACACCTCGGGGCGCCAGACGGGGACCTGGGACCACTCGGTCTCCTACGCCGCGGTCGAGCTCTTTCCGTGATGCCGCCGCTCGTCGCCGCGGAGGGCGCCTGGCTCCTGCGCCTGGCGCGCGCCGCGATCGCGGAGACGTTTCAGGGCGAAGGCCCGCTCGAGGCCGCGCTCGCCTCGCGCCCCGAGAGCGCCTCGCTCGCGGCCGTGCGCGCGTGCTTCGTGACCCTCGAGATCCGGGACCGTGAAGGACGGCTCGGCCTGCGCGGGTGCATCGGCTCGACCGAGCCGCGCCGGATCCTCCCCGAAGCGGTCGCCCTCGCGGCGCGGCAGGCGGCGTTCGAGGACCCCCGATTCGCGCCGCTCTCCGCCGAGGAGCTTCCGGCGGTCGTCCTCAGCGTCTCCGCGCTGACCCCGCTCGTACCCGCATCGAGTCCCACCGGCATCGTTCCGGGTCGCGACGGGGTCGTTCTCGTCGCCCAGGGACGCCAAGCCGTTTTCCTTCCGGAGGTCGCGGAGCGCCACGGGTGGGACGCCCCGGAGCTCCTCGCGCAGCTCGCCAGGAAGGCCGGCCTCCCCCGGGGGGCGTGGCAGCGCGCCCGGCTCTTCGTCTTCACGAGCGAGCGTTTCGCCGAGGGACCCCTGGGCGCTGGTAGAATCCACGGGCCTTGAGCGAATACGAGCCCCAGCCCCTTTCCGAAGCGCCCTCGGTCGCCGAGGCGTGGGCGAACGTCTTCCCGCGAGGCGTGGGCCTCGGCGCCGTCCTCCGCGACGCCGCCGCGCTCACCAAGCCGCGCATCACGTCGATGGTCGTCTTCACGACGGCGATGGGCCTCTTCCTCGCCCATGGAGGCATCGGTCCCGCGCGGACCGCGGCGCTCCTCGTCGGCCAGGCGCTCCTCGTCGGCTCGGCGAACATCTTCAACAGCTGGGCGGAGCGCGAGCAGGACGGGCGGATGCTGCGGACGCGGCAACGGCCGCTCCCGGCGGGCCGGCTCGACCCGTGGTTCGCCTTCGCGCTGGCGATCGGATGCGGCGTGTTCGCGGTGCCGATCCTCGCCCTCGCGATCAACCCGCTCACGGCGCTGCTGGGCGCGATCGCGCACGCGACGTACGTCCTCGTCTACACGCCGCTCAAACGCGTCTCTCCGCTCGCGCTCGAGGTCGGCGCGATCCCCGGCGCCATCCCGCCGCTCATGGGCTGGACCGCCGCCACCGGCTCGCTCGCCCTTCCCGGCTTCTTCCTCTTCGGCATCCTCTTCTTCTGGCAGGTGCCGCACTTCCTCGCGATCGCGATCTACCTCGAAGAGGACTACCGCCGCGGCGGGTTCAAGGTCCTGACCGTCGAGCGAGGCGCCGCCACGGCGGGCCATCGCCTCGCCGCCTACACGCTGGTGCTCGTCGCGATCAGCCTCTTGGCGCAGCCGCTCGGTCTCGCGGGCCCGCTCTACACGGCGGCCGCAGCGGTCCTCGGCGCGGGCTTCGTCGCGATGGCGTGGCCGGGCTTCTCCGGGAGCGCCGGCGGTGCGTGGGCGCGCCGCGCCATGCTGTACTCGATCGCTTGGCTCACGGCGCTCATGGTGGCCCTGGTCGCGTTCGCACGTTGACGAGGACCGAGGAGATCGTCGCTGCGCACGCCGTCGGCTGGCGCGGCGGCGCGCCCCCGGCCTCCGGCGACGTCGTCTGGATCAGGCCCGACCGCCTCATGACCCACGACAATACGTCGGCGGTGATCGCGCGCTTCCGTGCGTCCGGCCGGGCCGCCGTCGCCGATCCCCGGCGCCTCGTCGTCGCGCTCGACCACGACGTCCAGAACCGCTCGCCGGAGCATCGCGCGAAGTACGCCGCCATCGAGGCGTTCGCGCGGTCCCAGGGGATCGAGTTCCACGCCGCAGGCTCGGGGATCGGGCACCAGCTCATGATCGAGCGCGGGCACGTGAGGCCGGGCGGCCTCGTCGCCGCGGCGGATTCGCACGCGAACATGTACGGCGCCGAAGGGGCGCTGGGCGTCCCCGTGACGCGATCGGACGCGGCGGCGATCTGGGCGTCGGGGCTCTTCTGGTGGGAGATCCCGCCGGTCGTCCGCGTCAGGCTCGAGGGACGGCTCCCCGCGGGCAGCACCGGCAAGGATGCCGCGCTGGTCTTGTGCGCGCTCTACCCCGACGATGCGAACGGGTCCTCGGTGGAATTCTCCGGCCCCGGCCTTGCGACGCTTGCCGCCGACGACCGCCTCACGCTCGCGAACCTGACGACCGAGTGGGGAGCGGCGGCCTGCGTCGTCGACGACGGCGCCGCCGGCCCGCGCGAAGGCTACACGGCGACGATCACGCTCGACCTGGCGGAGGTGGGCCCGCACGTCGCCGGCCCCGACACGCTCACGTCGGTTTCGCCGCTCGCCGCGATCGCTCCGCGCAAGATCGCGATCCGGAAGGCGTACCTCGTGTCGTGCGCCGGCGCGCGCGCCTCGGACCTCGCGGCGGCGGCCGCGGCGCTCGAGGGCGGCCGCGTCGCGCCCGGAGTGCGCCTCTACCTCTCGGCCGCGAGCGCCGCGGTCGAGCGCGAGGCGCGCGCGGAAGGAAGCTGGGACGCGCTCGTCGCCGCCGGGGCCACGGTCCTGCCCTCCGGCTGCGGACCGTGCATCGGGCTCGGGGAAGGACTGCTCGCCGACGGCGAGACGGGGATCAGTGCGTCGAACCGGAACTTCAAGGGCCGCATGGGCTCGCCGAAGGCCGCCTGCTGGCTCGCGAGCCCGGCCGTCGTCGCCGCGTCGGCGCGCGCCGGCTTCATCACGGGCCCGGGCGGGATGCCGGCGCGAACGCCGCCGCGTGCGATCGTCCGCCATGCGTCTCGCGCCGCCGCGGTCGCCGGTCCACGTTCCCCGCGGCGGGTCGAGGGGCGGCTCGTCACCTTCCTGCGCGACGGCGTCGACACCGACGCGCTGTGCCCCGCGCGCTTCGTCTACGCCGACGCCACGCCACCCGAACAGTTGGCGTCCGCGGTGCTCGAGGCGCTCGATCCCTCTTTCGCCCCCTCGGTCCGTCCGGGTGACATCCTCGTCGCCGGGGCGCGGTTCGGAATCGGATCGAGCCGCGAGCAGGCGGTCCTCGCTCTGCGGGCGCTCGGCATCGCGGCGGTCGTCGCCGCGTCGCTCGCACCGGCGTTCCGCCGGAACGCGTGGAACAACGGCCTCCTCGCCGTCGAGGCCCCCGCCTTCGTCGAAGCGCTCGTGGGGCGTGGCACCGCGACGATTCCCGGCGGAAAGCTCGTTCTCGACCTCGGCGCCTGGGTCGCGAGGCTCGACGACGTTCAAGCTGCGATCGTTCCCCTGCCGCAGGTCGCGCTCGACCTGCTCGATGCGGGCGGCCTCGACGCGTTCGTTCGCGGGGCGGCGCCGTGAAGCGCCGGTCGATCGTCGCGCTCCCCGGCGACGGGATCGGCCGCGTCGTCCTCCCGGAGGCGCTGCGCGTCCTCTTGGCCGCCGGCTTCGACGCGGAGGTCGTCCCCGCCGAGATCGGGTGGGAATGCTGGCGGCGCGACGGTGAGCCCCTCCCCGCGCGCACGGTCGACCTTCTTGCCGAGCACCGGCTCGGATTGCTCGGGGCGATCACGTCGAAGCCGCCGGCGGACGCGCAGGCCGAGCTGCCGGATGCGCTCCGCGCGCGCGGCCTCACGTACACGAGCCCGATCCTGAGCCTGCGCCGGATGTTCGACCAGGACATCTGCATCCGTCCTTGCCGGAGCTGGCCAGGGAACCCGACGAACTTCGTCCGCCGCAACGCCGACGGCTCGATCGAGGAGCCGCCGATCGACATCGCCGTCTTCCGCCAGAACACCGAAGGGCTCTACACGGGGGTCGAGTGGCGCGATCCACCGAGCGCCGTCCGTCGCGCGCTGGCCGAGCACCCGCTCTATGCCCCCTTTCGGGACGTGGTCGGTCCGGATCTCGCGATCTCGGTCAGAATCGTGACGCGCCGGGCCTGCCGGCGGATTCTGGAGGCCGCGTTCCGTCATGCCCGCAAAGAGGGGATCGAGGCCGTCACGCTGGCCGAGAAACCCAACGTTTTGCGGGCGACTTCGGGTCTCTTCGAGGAGGTCGGGCGCGAGGTGCAGACCGGCTGGCCGGACATTAGATTGACCTCGGTCAACATCGACGCGCTGCTCATGCAGCTCGCTCGGCGTCCGGAGGATCATCGCGTGATCGTTGCGTCGAACCTCCTCGGCGACCTCGTCTCCGACGCGGTCGCCGGGCTCACGGGAGGGCTCGGGTTCGCGAGCTCCGCGAGCCTGGGCCCCGAGGTGTCGGTCTTCGAGCCGGCGCACGGCTCCGCGCCGCGCCACGCGCATCTCGATCCGCCGCTCGCGAACCCGATCGCGGCGATCCTCGCCGGCGCGTCGCTCGCCGAGGCCGCAGGCCGCCCGGACGCGGCCGCGACGATCCGCGCGGCGGTCGGCCGAGTCGTCGCCGAGGGGCGCGTCCGCACCTACGACATGCTGAGACTCCCGGCCGGGCCCGATGCGATCGCCGCGGGCGCGGCCTCGACCTCCGCGATGACGGACGCCGTCATCGGTGCGCTCGGCCGCGCATGACCGCACTCGTCGCGGCTCTTGCCGGCGCCGCCCTCGCCGCGGCGATCGTGCTGCTCGTCGGCCGCCGCGGGCGAGCGCGCGACGCGGCCGCGTCGAGGTCGGTCCTCCAGGCGCTCGAGGCCGAGCGGGATCTCTCCGCGGCGGTGCTCGATACGGTCGGCAGCCTCGTCGTCGTGCTCGACCGGGAGGGCCGCGTCCTCCGGTTCAACCGTGCGTGCGAGGCCGCCGGCGGGATTCCGGCGATGGATGTGCTCGGGCGGCGCCTCTTCGACCTTCTCGTCCCCGCGGAGCACGCCGCGGAACGCCGCGCGGCGTTCGCACGTCTCATCGCGGCCGGAGGGTCGAGCGCCGAGCGGCTCTCGTGGAGGCGGCCCGACGGGACGGAGCGGAGGATCGACTGGACGCACACGGTGATGACCGATGCCACGGGCGCCGCCGCGTACGTCGTCGCGACCGGCAGGGACGTGACCGAGGAGATCGCCGCCCGTGAGGAGCTGCGACGCTCCGAGGAGCGTTTCGCCGCGATTCTGGAGACTCTCGACGACTTCGTGTGGTCGCAGGACGCGGCGAGCGGGGAGATGCTCTACATCAGCCCGTCGGTGGAGCGGCTGTACGGGATCGCCCCGGACGCGATGCGCCGGAACACACGGATCTGGCTCGAGGTCATCCACCCCGACGATCGCGCACGCGTCGCGACCTACCTCCCGTCGCTCCTCTCGAGCGGCCGGGCCGAAGCGGAGTACCGCATCGTGCACGGCGACGGGAGCATGCGCTGGGTCCACGACAAGGCTTGGGCGGTGCGCGACCCCGAAGGCCGCACGGTCCGCTTCGACGGGATCGTGCGCGACATCACGGAGCACCGCAGCCTCGAAACGCAATTCCGCCAATCGCAGAAGATGGAGGCGGTCGGCCTCCTCGCGGGAGGGATCGCCCACGACTTCAACAACCTCCTCACCGCGGTCGGCGGCTACGCCGAGATCCTGCTCGCCGGTCTCGAGAGCGGAGATGCCCGCCGCCGCCACGCCGAAGCGATCCAGCGCGCGGCCGAGCGCGCGTCGGCGCTGACGCGGCAGCTCCTGGCGTTCTCGCGACGGCAGGTCCTCCAGCCGTCGGTGTTCGACGTGAACGGCCTCCTGGAGGATCTGCGCCCGCTCCTCGAGCGGCTCGTGGGGGCCGACGTCACGGTCGTCTTCAAGCCCGCGTCCGAGACGCTCACCGTGCTCGCGGACCCGGGCCAGATCGAGCAGGTCCTCATGAACCTCGCCGTCAACGCGCGCGACGCAATGCCGTCCGGCGGAAGACTCACCGTGCGCGCCGAGGCGGTGACGATCGCGCGCGGGCGCGATAACGACGGCATCCCCACCGGCTCCTACGCGTGCCTCTCGGTCTCCGACACCGGAGGCGGCATGGACGACGGCGTGCGGGCCCGCATCTTCGAGCCGTTCTTCACGACGAAGGAGCTGGGCAAGGGCACGGGGCTCGGGCTCTCGACCGCGTACGGAATCGTGCGTCAGAGCGGCGGGGACATCGAGGTCGACAGCGCGCCCGGCGCCGGTACGACCTTCCGCGTCCTCCTGCCGCTCCGCGAGGGAACTCCCGCACGCCTCGCGGCCGCGGAATCGCCGCCGGTCCCCGCGGGGCGTGCGACCGTCCTGCTCGTCGAGGACGAAGACGCGATCCGCGAGCTGGCGGTCGAGGTCCTCGAGGCGGCGGGGTTCGACGTCTTGACCGCACGGGACGGCCGCGAGGCGCTCGAGGTCGCGCGCCGGGCGGCCGGCGCCATCCGGCTCGTCGTCACGGACGTCGTGATGCCGCACATGGGCGGCTTCGAGCTCGTGGCGGCGCTCGACACCGTGCTCCCCGAGGCGACCATCGTCTTCATGTCGGGCTACTCCGAGGCGGTCGTGCGGGGCGAGGCGCGCTTCGCGGACGGCGCGGGGTTCCTCCAGAAGCCGTTCACGCCGCAAGACCTCGTGGCGAAGGCGCAGGAGTCGCTCGACCGCGCCGGCTCGCGCGCGCGCCGCTAGGACCCGGTGAAGCCGCCGCTCCCGATCGATCCGCACCTCGCGGAGATCCGGGAGCGTCTCGACACCGCGCGCGCCGTCGTCGTCGTCGCCCCTCCCGGCGCGGGGAAGACGACTCGTGTTCCCCCCGCGGTCGCGACGGAAGGGCCGGTGATCGTTCTCCAGCCGCGGCGTCTCGCGGCGCGCTCGCTCGCCGCCCGCATCGCCGTCGAGAACGGCTGGACGCTCGGCGAGGAGGTCGGCTGGCAGGTCCGCCTCGAGCGGCGGTTCACACCGCGGACGCGCATCCTGGTCGCGACCGAGGGGATCCTGACGGCGCGACTCCAGTCGGATCCCCTGCTCGGCGGCTTCCGCACGGTCGTCCTCGACGAGTTCCACGAGCGCTCGATCCACGCCGACCTCGCGCTCGCCCTGGCGCGGGAGGCGTGGCGCTCACGCCCCGACCTCCGGATCGCCGTCATGTCGGCGACGCTCGACCCGGGCCCGGTCGCGGCGTACCTCGACGACGCTCCGGTCGTCACGATCGACGTGCGCACGCATCCGGTCGACGTCGCCTACGAGCCGGGGACGGCGATGGAGACCGCGATCGCCGACGTCTGGCAACACGATCGCGGCCATGTCCTCGCCTTCCTTCCCGGGGCTCCCGAGATCCGCAGCGTCGCGGCTCGGCTGTCGGCGCGATCGCTTCACGCGGTCCCTCTCCACGGGCGCTTGAGCGCGGCCGAGCAGGATGCCGCGATCGCCGAAGGCGGCCCGAGGAGAATCGTCCTGGCGACGAACGTCGCGGAGACGTCGCTCACCGTTCCCGGCGTGACGACCGTCGTCGACTCGGGACTTCAGCGCCTTCCGCGCTTCGACCCGGCGCTCGGGATCGACCGGCTCGTCACCGAGAGGATCCCGCGCGACGCGGCCGATCAGCGTGCCGGCCGTGCGGGACGTACCGCCCCCGGTCGCGCCGTCCGTCTCTGGGATCCACGCGACGAGCGGCCGGGGCACCGCGAGCCCGAGATCGCGCGCATCGATCTCGCGGCGCCGCTCCTCGATCTCCTCGCCTGGGGCGGGGCGCCGGAAACCTTTCCGTGGTTCGAGCCGCCGCCGGCGGAGCGCGTGGCCTCGGCTCTCGATCTCCTGCGCCGGTTGGGCGCCGTCGAGAACGGACGCCTCACCCCGCTCGGACGGACCCTGAGCGCCTTTCCGCTCCCGCCGCGTCTTGCGCGCGTGCTCGTCGCCGCCGGCGGCTCACGCCTCGCCGCGGCGGGGTGCGCCGTGTTGAGCGAACGGTTCGAGCCGCAGGGTCCGCTCCCCGCCTCCGCGTCGGACGTCCTCGCCCGCGCCGACCGGCTGCGCGACGCGCCGCGCGAGGTCCTCGCGGTCGCACGCGAGATCGCCTCTCTCCACGAGCGGCTCGTCGGGCCGCCGGAGGCCGACGACGAGGAGCGTCTCCTGCGCGCGCTTCTCGACGGGTTCCCGGATCGCCTCGCGCGTCGCCGGTCGGCGGGCTCGCCGCGGCTCGTCCTCGCGAACGGGCACGGCGCCGTCCTCGACCGCGCGAGCGTCGTGCACGGCGGCGACTTCCTGCTCGCGATCGACGTGGAAGCCGCTTCGTCGCGGGGCGTCGCCGAGGCCCGCGTCCGGATGGCGAGCGTCGTGGAGGAGTCTTGGCTCCCTCCCGCAGAGGAGACCGTCGAGCATCGTCTCGAGAACGGGCGCGTGCGTGCCTATGCGATCGGCCGCCTCCTCACGGAGCGCGCCGTCGCACCGGACCCGGCGAAGGCGGAAGCGCTGCTCCGGGACGCTTTCGTCGCGCGCGGCATCACACCCGATCAAGCTGAAGCCGCAGCCCGGCTGCGATTCGCAGGGATCGAGCCGGATCTCGCCGCGGCGGCCGCGATCCAGTGTGCCGGAGCGTCGACGCTTGCCCCGCTCGATCTCCTCGGCACGCTCGGTGCCGCCGAGCGGCGCACGCTGGAGAAGCTCGCGCCCGCGACGATGGCGCTCCCGAGCGGCCGGACCGCGCGCCTGCACTATCGCGACGACGGATCGGTCGTCGCCTCGGTGAAGTTGCAGGAGCTCTTCGGGCTCGCCGCGTCGCCACGCCTCGGTGCGCGCGGTGAGCCGGTCGTTCTCGAGCTCCTGGCGCCGAACGGACGCCCCGTGCAGACGACACGGGATCTCAGGAGCTTCTGGGACACGACCTATCCTGCCGTGCGCCGCGAGTTGCGCGGCCGTTATCCTCGTCATCCCTGGCCCGAGGACCCATGGACCGCGCCGCCCACGCATCGCGTCAAGCCGCGTTGATCGCCGTCCTGGCGCTTGCCGGCTGCGTCCCGCCGCCGACGCGCATCCCCATGGCCTCAATCTCTGTCGCGGCTCCCGTTCCCACGCGCACGCTCGTCGTCTTCCTCCCCGGTCGCGGCAGCGATGCCGAGACCTTCGTGAAGCACGGCTTCGCCGATCCGCGCGTCGATGTCGTGTTCGCCGACGCCACCGAGGGTTACTACTTCGACGGCACGGTCGTCGCTCGCCTCCACGACGACGTCATCGCGAAGGCAGGCGCACACGGCGACGACCGCGTCTGGCTCGTCGGCGTCTCGCTCGGAGGGCTCGGCGCGATCCTCTATGCGAGGGAGCATCCCGGCGACGTCGCGGGCATCGTTCTGCTCGCCCCTTACCTGGGCGACGACACGCTCCGGCGCGAGATCGAGTCCGCGGGCGGACTTCGATCGTGGAACGGAGACGACGCGCGCGGCGGATTGGACGGGGCGATCCGCGGCGCGTGGGGGTGGCTGCGCGACACACGCACGCCGATCTGGCTCGGCTACGGAAGGAGCGACCGGCTACGCCGCTCGCACGCGCTTCTCGCCGCGGCGCTGCCGGCCGAACGCGTGGCGACGGTCGACGGCGGCCATGTCTGGGCGGCCTGGAAGGCGCTGTGGGCGCAGTTGCTCGCTAAGGGCGCGGCGGACTGAAGCTCAGGACGTACTGGTAGGGAAGATCGTCCTTGCGCTCGGCGAGCGCCCAGCCGGCCTTCGAGAACTCCTGGATGACCTGCTCGGGCGCCAGCTTGTGCGCATCGGGAGGGCCCACCGGGAAGTCGCCCTTCTTGAAATCGACGACGGCGACGCGACCGCCGGGCGCGATCCCCTTCGCGAGCGTCTTCAAGTACGTGAGACGGTCGTCGATGTGATGCCACGTGTCGACGATCATCACGAGCGACACGCCGGAGGGGGGAAGCTTCGGGTCGCTCGGGGCGGCGAGGACCGCCGTGATCTGCGGGAGCGACTCGCGCGCCGCGCGCTCCTTCAAGTAGTCGACGAGCTTCGGCTCGACGTCGATCGCGAGCACCCGCCCCGACTCGCCGACCGCCTTCGCGAGCCGCACGCTGAAGTAGCCGGTTCCCGCGCCGAGGTCGGCGACCGTCATGCCCGCGCGGACGTGGAGCGCGTCCAGGATCGCGTCGGGCTTCTGCCAGGCGTCGCGGCTCGGGTCGTCGAAGACCGAGACCCAGTGGTCCACGTCGCCGAAGCCGTGATGGACGGTGGCGTCGTGGCCGGTACCGCCGGCAAGAAGGCCGATGAGCGCGAGTGTCGCGAACACGGCTGCTATCGTACCGCGCATGATCGGCATCCGGCGGGAAGACAAGAATCGATGGGAACGCCGTGTCCCGCTGACGCCCGACCACGTCGCCGAGCTGGTCCGCACCGGCGTCCCGGTGGTCGTCGAGCCGTCGCCGATCCGCGCGTTTCCCGACGACGCTTTCCGCCGCGCCGGTGCGGCGGTCGCTTCCGATCTCACGGGGTGCCCGCTCGTGGTCGGCGTCAAGGAGATCCCGGCGGAGAAGCTCCACCCCGGGACGGCCTACGCGTTCTTCGCGCACGTCGTGAAGGGCCAGCCGTGGAACATGCCGATGCTCCGGCGCCTCATGGAGCTGGAATGCACGCTCGTCGACTACGAGCGCATCCTCGACGATCGCGGCCGGCGCCTCGTCTTCTTCGGCCGCCACGCGGGGTTCGCCGGAATGCTCGACACGCTGTGGGCCCTCGGTCAGCGCCTCGCGTTTGAGGGGATCGACTCGCCGTTCGCCGCGCTCACGATGGCCCACCGCTACGCCGATCTCGAGGATGCGCACGTCGCGCTCGGCCGTGTCGCCGCCTCGATCCGCCGGGACGGCGTCCCTCCCGCGCTCCACCCGCTCGTCGTCGGTTTCACGGGCTCGGGCAACACCTCGAAAGGCGCGCAAGAGATCTTCGACCAGCTTCCGTACGAGGAGATCCTCGTCGAGGACCTCGAGGGGCAAATGCGAGGCGGCGAGCTGCCGCACAACCTCGTCTACAAGGTGGTCTTCTCTCGCGCCGACCGGTTCGACGGTGTCGTGGCGCGCCACCTCGGCCATCTGACCGCCCTCGTCAACGGCGTCTACTGGGAGCCCGGCCACCCGCGCGTCGTCACGCTCGACGATCTTCGCCGTCTCTTCCTCGACGGCGCGGTCTCGAGGCTTCGCGTCATCGGGGACATCTCGTGCGATCTGGCGGGCTCGATCGAGGCGACGGTGCGGGCGACGACGCCGGGAGATCCGGTTTACGTCTACGACGTCGCGGCGGATGAGCCGGTGCGCGGGATCGCCGGGCGGGGCCCCGTGATCCTCGCCGTCGACAACCTGCCGTGCGAGCTCCCGGTCGACGCCTCGGCGCACTTCGGCGACGCGCTCCTCCGCTTCGTGCCGCCGATGGCCCGCTGCGATTGGACGCGCCCGTTCGGCGCTCTCGAGCTCCCCGCGGAGATCGCGCGCGCCGTCGTCGTCCACCGCGGGCACCTCACCCCCGATTACGCCTACCTCGAGCGGAGCGTCGTCGCGTGAAGCGTGTCGTGGTGCTCGGCGCGGGGCTCGTCTCCGGGCCGCTCGTCGAGTATTTCCTCGACGCGGGCGACGTGGCGCTCACCGTTGCCGATCGCGAGATCGAGCACGCTGCGGCCGCGATCGCCGGACATCCACGGGGAAAGGCCATCGCGCTCGCCGGAGACGATGGGCCCGCGCTCGCACGCCTCCTCGCCGCGTGCGATCTCGTCGTGAGCCTCCTCCCCGCCCCGCTCCACGCGGCGGTCGCGAAGGTCGCGATCGAGGCGCGCGTGCCGATGGTGACGACCTCCTACGTCTCGCCCGAGATGCGCGCGCTCGACTCCGCGGCGCGTGACGCCGGCGTGATCGTCCTCAACGAAGCCGGCCTCGATCCCGGGATCGATCACATGTCCGCCATGCGCGCGATCGAGCGGCTGACCGCCGAGGGACGACCGCCCACCTCGTTCCGGAGCTGCTGCGGCGGCCTCCCGGCGCCCGACGCGAACGACAACCCGTGGGGGTACAAGTTCTCGTGGAGCCCCCGCGGCGTGCTCGCGGCCGGGAGGAGCGCGGCGCGCTACCTCGACGACCGCCGTGTCGTCGAGATCCCGGGGGAAGAGCTCTTCCGCTCCGTGGCGCCCTACGACGTGCCGGGACTCGGCCGCTTCGAGGTCTACCCGAACCGCGACGCGCTCGCGTACGTCGCGACGTACGGGCTCGACGGGATCGCGACGATGTTCCGGGGCACGCTGCGCTGGCCCGGGTGGTGCGCCACGCTGGACGTCGTCGCGCGGCTCGGCCTGCTGGACGTCTCCCCGCGTGAGTGGCGCCGGGGAACGACCTACGCCGAGTTCATGGAAGCCTTCCCGGCGCCCCCGGCCGAGGCCGCCCACCGCTTGGCGTGGGCGGGGCTCTTCGCCGACGATCCGATCGGCGTCACGCAGGCGGCGCCGATCGACGTGCTGTGTGCCCGCCTGGAAGAGCGGATGCGCTACCGCCCGGGCGAGCGCGACATGATCGTCCTGCGGCACGAGCTCGGATCGGGCGGCCGGACCTTCGTGTCGAGCCTCGTCGCCTACGGCGGCCCGGCCGCCTCGGCGATGGCGCGCACGGTGGCGCTGCCCGCGGCGCTCGCCGCCCGGCTCATTCTCGACAGGCGGGTCGCGCTGACCGGCGTCCGGATCCCGGTCCACCGCGAGATCTATGAGCCGGTCCTGAACGGCCTGCAAGGGATGGGGATCGTGTTCGAGGAGACCTGGTCTACGCCATAATCCGCCCGATGCGGATTCTGGGGGCCGATCTCCGCGATCTGGGGACCGCGGGGGGCGAAGCGACCGTCGCCCTGTGGGACGAGCCGTCGGCGACCGTTCACGCGCCCGACCTTCCGTCCGTCGCGCGCGAGGTCGCCCGTCTCGCCGCGGGCGAGCCGTTCGTCCTCGCCGTCGACGTTCCGGTTGCCGGGGCCTCCGCCGAGGGGAAGGCGAGGCGCGTCGACGGCTGGGTGCAGCGGCGCCTGGGCGTGAGGCTCCCGGCTCGAGCCGGCGAGGGAGCGAACGGCACCCAGCTCCTCGCGGCGCTCGCGACCGCCGGGCATCCGTGCCTCCCCTACCCCGATCGCGACCGCCGGCAGGCCGGCCTCGCGGAGATCCATCCCGAGCTCGTGTTGAAATCGCTCGTCTGGGAGCGCTCGATCGCGGCGTCGGCGCGCGAGCTGCCGCAACGCGAGGCGATCCTGCGAGCGCTCGAGATTCCTGCCTACCGCGGCGCGCGCGTCGCGCGTGCGAGCGACGACGAGCGCTTCGCGGCACTCGACCTCGCGATCACGATCGCGGTGGCCGCGGGCGTCGATCCTCGCGCCGCACGCGAGGAGCTCACCCGCGGCGCCGTCGCGCGCGCGGCATCGATCTTCGATGCGACCCTTCTCGTGCACGCGGCCGAGCGCTACTTGGACGAGCCCGAGCGCACGGCGTTCGTCGGGGCGCGCGAGACCGGGTACACGATCCTCCCCGCGGACGCATTCCTCCGCCGCGTCGCCCTCAAGGAGACTCCGCGCACGCCCGAACGCTCGCGGCTCTTCCCGCGCGCGAGCCTGGAAGAGCGCCTTGCCGACCACGCGACGGTCAGGCCCCTCGAGCTCCTCGACATGGGCGGCCGCGCGCAGCGTGTCGAGGCGGTCTTCGACGAGGTGCCGCGCTACGAGTTCGACAACCTCGACGAGATGCTCTGGTGGAAGCATTGCCGGCACCTCGCGGGTCCCGATCTGCCGGTGGACGGGCTCGACGAGATGGTCGTACGCCTCGAGTCCGACGACGCCCCACTTCGGCTCGTCCGGTCGCGTCACAAGACGTTGTCGTTCCGCTTCGAGCCTCCGCAGAGCTGGCGCGCGCGGATTTCGCCGCGCGACGGCAAGACGTATGCGTTCCGGGTGCTGCGGGCGGTCTTTGAAGCCGGAAGGATCTAAAGGCTCTGGAGGACAAAGCAGAATGTCCCCATTGACTACTCGTATCTCAGCGCATCGATCGGATCGAGCGCGGCGGCGCGCACCGCGGGGTAGATGCCCGAGGCGAGCCCGACGGTGACCGAGACGCCGGTCGAGAGGACGATCGACCAGAGCGTGACGACGGTCGGCCAGCTCGCGTAGGCCGCGACCCCCTTCGCGATGACGAGGCCGGCGGCGATGCCGAGGAGGCCGCCGACCGCCGAGATCGAGAACGACTCGATGATGAACTGATTGCGGATGTCGAGCCGGCGCGCGCCGACGGCCCGCCGCACGCCGATCTCCCGCGTCCGCTCGAGCACCGTGGCGAGCATGATGTTCATGATCCCGATCCCGCCGACGAGGAGCGAGATCCCCGCGATGCAGCCCATCACGATGTTGAAGAGACGCTGCGTGCGTCGGCTCTGCTCGAGCAGCGTCTCGGGCACGACGAGATCGAAGTCCCCCGCACCTCCGTGGATCCGGTCGACGAGCTCGCTCACGACCGCGGCGGCGGCGCGCGGCTCGGCGTCGGGCGAGAGGCGGACGATCAGCTCGTCGAGCGGCGCCTTGAGCGGCGGCCGGTCGAACTTGCGGCTCGCGGTCGTGACGGGAACGTAGATCTCGTGCGCTGTCGAGCCGAGGGAGACACCTTCGAAGCTCGACGAGCCGCCGCTGTCCCGGAGCACGCCCACGACGGTGAGCCACACGTCGTTGACCTTGAGGTCGCTTCCGAGCGCCGGCCCGTAGCCGAAGAGATCGCGGCGCACGCCGCTGCCGATGACGCAGACCTGCGCGTGATCGCGCTCGTCGAGCGCGTCCAGGAACCGCCCTTCCGCGAGGTCGAGCCGCGCGAGGTCGCGCTGGCGGTACGAGACGCCCGTCACCCTCGCCTTCGTCTTCGAGCCGGAGGCGAGGACCTTGTACGGGTCGATGACGACGCGCGCCGCCACGAGCTCGACCCCCGGGACGGCGTCCTTGATCGCCTGCGCGTCGCGCCACGAGAGGCCCTGCGATTTCTTCCTGATCTCCTCGAGCTCGTCGTCCTTCATCTCCTTGGAGCGGAGGATGACGTTGCGGAGGCCGAGGCGCTCGATGAGCTCGAGCGCCGAGCGCTCGGCGCCCGCGCCGATCGACAGCATCGCGATGACGGCGCCGACGCCGAAGATCATCCCGAGCATCGTGAGGGCCGAGCGAAGCTTGTGCGCGGTGAGATTGGCGAGCGCGCTGCCGAACGACTCGCCGAACGTCACGAGCCGCCGCCGATCGCCGTCGGGGAGCCGCCCGACGTCACGGGAGCCTCCTCTCGCGCGCCCGACTCCGGGTCGCGGAGCGCCACTTCGTCACCTTCGTCGAGCCCTTGGGCGACGACGACCCGGCCGACGGCGGCGGGACCGAGCGTCACGGGAACGGCGGCGAAGCTTCCGTGCCGCCGCCGGTAGACGATCGGCTTCCCGTCCTTCTCGAAGACGGCGTTGCGAGGGACGCTGATCGCGGCGTCGTTACGATCGAGCGCGAGGACCGCGCGCACCCGCTGCCCCGGCTTCATGAGCGACGGATCGGTCGACGCGAGCGAGAGCGTGGTCCCGAAGTACTGGACCGGGATCCAGCCGGTGCGCCGCTTCGCGAGCGTGTCGACCTTCTTGATCGACGCCGCGAACTCCTTCTCGGGGTGCGCCTCGACGACGACCGTCGCCGGAAGGCCGGGGCTCAAGCCGCCGGCGTCCGCTTCGAGCACGTAGACCTGTGCCTGGAGGGTCGTCAGCTCCGGGATCTCCGCCACCGGCTGGCCGGGCCAGAGCGTATCGCCGACCTTCGCGACCTCGCCGCGCCAGTTGCGCTTGTAGACGAGGATGCCGTCGTGCGGCGCCTTGATCTCGAGCGCGTCCAGTCCCTTCTTGGCGCGGTCGATCGCGAGCCCCGCCTTCCGCCGCTCGATGTCGAGGAGCGCCAGGTCGACCTGAGCGACCCCCTGGCGAATCGTGCGCACGTCGTCCGACGTCTCGATCCGCTGCTGCGCGAGCGTGCGGTCGATCTCGGAACGGATGATCTCCTGGCGCGAGAAGACGTCGGGATCGTCGACCTTGTAATGGTCGGCGGCCTCGAGCTCCTTCCGCGCGAGGTCGGCGTCGCGCTCGAGATTCTTGATCGTCCCGCCGGTATCGGCCTTCGTCCCGCTGATGCGGCTGTCCGCGGAGGCTTGGTCGGACTCGCCGTCCCGGAGCGAGCGCTCCATCTCGGTCGGGTCGAAGCGGACGAGGACGTCGTCCCTCTTGACGCGCGAGCCGTCCGGGACGAGCCAGGCGACCTTGAGCTGGCCCTGCGCCTCCATCGGGGCCGTGACCGGCGTCGCCTGCGCGGCTTCGAGGTTCCCCTCGGCGACGACGCGCCGCTCGAACGGCGCGCGCTTCACGGTGAGCGTCGGCACGCCGGCGTCGGCGCGGAAGCGGCCGGCCCACGGCACGACGACCGCGACCGCGGCGACCGTCAGAATCGTCGCGCCGACGACGCGGGACCGCTTCACGACGCCGCCCGCGCGGCTGCGTCCAGATCGCGCTTCGCGACGCGGTCGCCCTTCGCGAGCCCCGACGTCACCTCGACCGAGGTCTCGTTCCGCGCCCCGATCTTGATCGAGCGGCGCTCGTAGCCCATCGCCGTCTTCCGGAAGACCACCGGACCGTCGGGGGTCGGGAAAACCGCATCGGCGGGGACCAGGAGCGCCTTGGCGACGCGCCCCGTCTCGATCGTTCCGCGGAAGCGCATCCCGGGGCGCATCTTGCGAGGATCGGTCGCATCCAGTGTGACGACGAGCTTCACGATCTTCACCGGGTTGCGCCACGACTGCTGCTGCACGGTGCTCCAGATCGAGCCGATCGTCCCCGTGAACCAGTCGTCGGGATGAGCGTCGAGCCGGAGGCGGACCTTCTGGCCGGCGGCGATCTTGCCGGCATCGGATTCGTCCACCTCGCCGAGCGCTTTCATCGCCGAGAGATCGGGCAGCTCCATGATCCTCTCGCCGCGCCACGACGAGTCGCCGACCTTCTTCTTCTCGTCGCGCCAATTGGAGGCGTAGACAACCGTCGCCGCCCGCGTCGCCTTGACCGTCATCGCGTCGATCGCCGATTGGATCTCGTGGACGCGCGCGTCGGCACCGGCCTTCTCGGAGCGCAGGGCGGCGAGCGCGACATCGGTCGCCTTCTGCTCCGCGGCGAGCTTCTCCTTCAAGAAGGAGACCTCGCGCTCGGCGTCGGCCAGGGCCAGTCGCGACTCGCGGAGCTGCTGGCTCTTGACGAGCTCCTCGGGAACGTCGAGCTCGAGCTTCGCCTTGCGGGCGCGCGATTCGGCCTCGGCGAGACGCAGCTCGTCGTTCCGCCGCGCGATCTCGGCGTCCTTCTCCTCCTTTTCGATGCGCTTCCCCGCCGACTCGCTCCCGGCCTGCTTCTCTTGCAGCTTGCGCGTGAGATCGCTCGTGTCGAAGCCCAGGACCGGCTCGCCGGCCTTCACGTCTTTCCCCTCGGGCGCCATCATCGAGATCTTGAAGTCGAAGACGTCGGGAACCTGCGGCGGCCCGACGGGATCGCTGTGAACGGCTGCGAGGCTGCCGGTGACCTCGACCGTGAGGACGAGATCGCCCTGGTCGACGCTCCCCCAGACGCGATCGGGAAGGGTCGTCCGGCCGAAGACCGCCGCCGCGCCGAGCACGGCGACGGCGGCACCCGCCAGGACGAGCGTGCGGCGCCTCATGCCGCCGGCCTCAGGCGCGCCCCTTCGGTGAGACCGGAGAGCACGATGCACGCCTCGCGGTTGCACGCCCCGAGCGTGACGTCGACCTCGCCGCCGGCGTCGAGCCGCGCCCGGGGTGTCGGGCCCGCGAAGTCGAGACCTTCGCGCGGGGCCAGGAGCACGGCTTCCCGCGGTGGGGGACGGACGTCGACCTTGACCGACATGCCGGGACGCATGCGGACCGAGTCTCCCTGTTCGAGGTCCACGGTGACGTTGTACGCACGGCGGAGCGAGCGGCCGATCTCTTCCTGAGCGACCGGCGTGATCTCGGCGATCCTTCCCGCGAACGTCCGGTCGGGGTAGGCGTCGAGGGTGCAGACGACCGGGAGCTGGGGCGCGATCCGTCCGTCGTCGACGTCCGAGAGCTTCGCACGCACCTGCATCTGGTCGAGGTCGGGAAGGCTGACGATCGGCATGCCGACCCACACCGAGTCGCCGACCTGGAGCTTCCGTCCCTGCCACGGGTGCTCGGCGACGACGAGGATTCCGTCGCGTGGGGCCTTGAGGACCATGCCGTCCATCGCCGCCGTCGCCGCCTCGAGCTCGCGGCGGGCCTTGCCCTGCGCGATGCGCTTCTGGTGGACCGTCTCGGCGGAGGAGACCTTCTTGGCCTCGAGATCTTCCTTGGCCTTCTCGAGATCGGTCTTGGCCCGCTCGAGCGCCATCTGGTTCTCCTGCCAGTCCTTCCCGCGCAAGAATTCCTCGGGAATTTCCGCCGCGATCCGTGCCTTCTCCGCCGCGATCGCCTTCTGCGCGACCTGGAACTCGGCATCGGCGAGCGCGCCGTCCTGATCGGCCTGGGCGCGCTCGAGGTCGGCGTCCGCCTGGTCGTATGCGAGCCGCTTCTCGCCGAGGTCGGCCGCGAACGCCGCGGTGTCGAACTCGACGACGCGCTGACCCGCCTTGACGATCGTGCCTTCGTCCTCCATCCAGCGGATCGTCGTCTCCCACGAGGGAATGCGCGGAACGACGAGCTGATCGGCGCGGACGGCGTCGAGCGCGCCGGTGAGGAGGAAGCGGTCCTCGAAGCGCCCGCGTACGACCCGGAGGTCGCCCGGCGCCGCGCGGCGCGCGGCGGACGAGGGATCGGCGTGGCCTGCCGAGCATCCGGCCGCGAGGGACCCGGCGATCGCCGCGGTCAGCCAGAACCGCTTCATCCCGTGGATCTCCAGCGCGCGTGTTGCGATGCACGAGTATCCCGAATGCGGGACCGGGCGTCAAACGGGAGGCCCCCGGAAACGAGACCGGAGGGGAACCCTTTCCCGGGGTCGGACGTATTACGGGCAGGCCTCAGGGCCTTCACAGGGGAAAGGGAGTCGTCATGGGCAAGATCGTGAAGATCCTCATCGGGTTGGCCCTCCTTGCTTTCGTGGTCGTCGGGGCTTACGCCTGGCTCCAGAGCAAGGACGGCGCGGATGACGGGATCAAGAAGGTCGAGGTGACGACCGGCTCGATCACCGACAAAGCGGTCGCGGTCGGCAAGATCGAGCCGCGGCTCAAGTACCACGTCAAGTCCAAGATCTCGGGGATCGTCAAGACGGTCCACGTCCAGGTCGGCGACGCGATCCATGCCGGCGACCCTCTCTTCGACATCGTTCCCGATCCGACTCCCGCCGAGCGCGTCGAGGCCGAGCGGCGTCTCGAGATGGCGCAGTCCGCCTTCGACCAGGCCGAGCGCGAGATGAACCGCGCGGAACAGCTCTCGCTCTCCGGGATCCTCTCGAAGGGCGACCACGACATCAAGCAACAGGTGTTCGAGCAGGCAAGGATCCAACTCGCGCAGGCGAAGGACAACCTCGAGCTGCTCCAGAAGGGCCGCATCCAGGGCGGCGGCGTCGGCATGGAGTCGGTCGTCCGCGCGCCGGCGGCAGGCGTGCTCCTGGAGCGCCTGGCGAATCCGGGCGATCCGGTCGTGCCGCTCACCTCCTACCAGGCCGGCACCGACCTCGCGACGATCGCCGAGATGAAAGACCTCATCTTCAAGGGTACCGTCGACGAGATCGACGTGGGCAAGTTGCAAGTCGGCCTCCCGACGCGCCTCCGCATCGGCGCGCTCCCCGACAAGACGGTCACCGGCAAGCTCACCCGCATCGCGCCGCAGGCGACGGAGAAGGACAACGCGAAGCTCTTCGAGGTCGAGATCGAGCTCGACCCCGGCCAGGAGGCGGTCCTCCGCGCCGGCTACTCGGCGAACGCGGACGTCGTCATCAAGGAGAAGAAGGACATCCTCCTCATCCCCGAGCGCGTCATCACGTTCGAGGACGGCGGCAAGAAGGCGTTCGTCGAGATCCCCGGCGGCTCGCCGAAGGCGCCCGCGAAGAAGGTCGAGATCGCGACCGGCCTGTCCGACGGCTTGAACTGCGAGGTCACCTCGGGCCTCAAGAAGGGAGATCTCGTCCTCCAGCGGCCTCCCAAGCCCAAGAGCGACTTCTAGCCGTGGCGTTCTGGCTCCAGCTCCGCCAGCTCCTCCGCGATCTCCGGTCGCAGAAGATGCGCACCTTCATGACGACCTTCGGGATCGTGTGGGGCACGGCGGCGGTGAGCATGCTGCTCGCGTTCGGCCAGGGGCTGCACAAGCAGATGTACAAGGCGTCGGCCGGCCTCGGCGAGAACATCTGCATCGCGTGGCCCTCGCGGACCTCCCTGACGTTCGAGGGGCTTGGGAAGGGACGCCAGATTCAGCTCGACGAAGACGACATGGAGCTGATCCGCCTGAAGGCGGACAACCTCGACGCGCTGTCGAGCGAATACGAGAGCTCGTTCAAGCTGATCTACGAAAAGAAGGCGATGGCGGTCGACGTCCACGGCGTCACCCCCGTGTTCGCGTCGATGCGGACGATCGTGCCGAAGGACGGCGGGCGCTGGATCAATCGGCCCGACTGGGACGGCCGGCGGCGCGTCGCGTTCCTCGGGAACGATCTCGCCGAGACGGTCTTCGGCCCGACCGACCCGGTCGGGAAAACGATCCGCCTGAACGGCTCGCCGTTCCTCGTCATCGGCGTGATGGTCAAGAAGCCCCAGGACTCGAGCTACAGCGGGCGCGACAAGGACAACGTCTTCATCCCCGGCACGACGATGCGGGCGCTCACGGGCGCCAAGTACGTCGACGAGTTCCTCTTCAAGGCGAAGAAGGCGAATCAGACCGAAGCGCTGAAGGCCCAGGTCCTCGAGATCGCCGCCGGAAAGCACCGGTTCGACCCGAAGGACAAAGAGGCGATCGGGATCTGGGATACGACCGACAATTTCAAGTTTCTCGACACGTTCGGAATTGCGTTCAGCAGCTTCCTCGGGATCGTCGGCTCGCTCACGCTCGTCGTCGGCGGGATCGGCGTGTCGAACATCATGAACGTCGTCGTCGAGGAGCGGACACGCGAGATCGGCATCAAGATGGCGCTCGGCGCTCGGCCGGGATCGATCCTGCTCCAGTTCCTGCTCGAGACCCTCCTCATCACCGGGATCGGGGGCGCGATCGGGCTCGGCATCACGTTCGGCATCTGCGCTGCGTTTCCCGCCCTCGGGTTCACGGACTACGTCGGCGATCCGGTCGTCTCACCGTTCATCGCCGCGATCACGGCGGGCCTGCTCGGGACGATCGGTCTCCTCGCCGGCTACTTCCCGGCTCGCGACGCGGCGCGGCTCGACCCCGTCGTCGCGATGAAGCTCTAGGAGGAGACCGGCATGCGCGGCGCGTCGGTCATCTTCAATCTCTTCCTCGCGTCCTCGCGGCTCCAGCGCAAGCGCGCCGTTCTGACGATTGCGTCGATCGCGTGGGGGTCGGTGGCGCTCCTCCTGCTGCTCGCGTTCGGGCAGGGGCTGAAGAACCAGATCTCCACCGCCAACCGCGGGATGGGAACCAGCATCGCGGTGATCTGGCCCTCCGAGACCACGAAGGCGTGGCAAGGGCTTCCTCCCGGGCGCTCGATCCGCTTCCTTCCCGAGGACGTCGCGCTCATCAAGGAGCGCGTGCCGCTCCTGAACGGCGCGATCGGCGAATTCGTCACCTGGAGCGCCAACTTCACCTACGGGAAGAAGACGGTCAACGCGCAGCTCGTCGGGACCGACGTCGCCTACGGCGATCTCAGGAACCACGTGCCGAAGCCGGGCGGCCGGTTCATCAACGACGACGACGTCGAGCTCAGGCGCCGGGTCGTCTTCCTCGGCGACGAGCTCGCCCACGACATCTTCGGCGACTCGGATCCGGTCGGGAAGGAGCTCCTCATCAACACGGTGCCGTATACGGTGATCGGCGTGCTCGAGAAGCGCCTCCAGATGGGGACGTACGGCGGTCCGGACAAGAACCACGCGGTGATCCCGACCACGGCGTTCCAGGCGCAGATCGGCAAGAAGTACCTGTCGAACATGGTCGTGCGCGCCTCCGATCCGAAGATGATGAAGACCGCCCTCGCCGATCTCCGCAAGACGATGGCGGCGAAGTACACCTTCGATCCCGACGACGACCGGGCGATCCGCAACTGGGACACGGTCGAGGGCCAGAAGGTCATGGGGAACATCCTCCTCGGCATCCAGATGTTCCTCGGGATCATCGGGGGCCTGACGCTCATGATCGGCGGCGTCGGCGTCGCGAACATCATGTACGCGACCATCAAGGAGAGGACGCGCGAGATCGGCGTGAAGATGGCGCTCGGCGCGCGCGCCTCGTGGATCACGGGGCCGCTGCTCCTCGAGGGATTCGCCTACACGGTCGTCGGAGGCCTGCTCGGCCTCCTCGTCGCGACGTCGATCATCATCGCGCTCGGCTTCGTGCCGATGAACAACGAGGCGCTCCAGTTCCTCGGCAAGCCGACGCTCTCCCCCGCCGTCGGGGTGATCTCTGCGGCGATCCTCGGGACGATCGGCCTCGTCGCCGCCTACTTCCCCGCGCGCCGCGCCGCGAGAATCGATCCCGCGCAGACCCTGCGCTACGAGTGAGGACGCGATGAACCTGAGCCTGGTCCGCCCCGACTCCTCCCTCTCGCCGGCCGCGACGCCCGCCGCCGACGTCATCGCGATGGCCGGGATCCGCAAGGTCTACGACACCGGCAAGGTGCGCGTCGAGGCGCTCAAGGGCGTCGATCTCCGCATCGGCACGGGCGAGTTCGTCGCGATCGTCGGCCCGTCCGGCTCCGGGAAGTCGACCCTCATGAACCTCGTCGGCTGCCTCGACACGCCGAGCGGCGGGACCTACCTGCTCCGCGGCAAAGAGGTCGCCGGGCTCGACAAGAACGAGCTCGCCAGGATCCGCAACGAGCGGGTCGGGTTCGTCTTCCAGAACTTCAACCTGCTTCCGCAGATCACCGCCTTCGAGAACGTCGAGATGCCGCTCATGTTCGGCGGCGTCGCGCGCAAGGAGCGGAAGGAGCGCGTCCGCGCGCTCCTGGACAAGGTCGGCCTCTCCGAGCGCATGGAGCATCGCCCCACCGAGCTTTCGGGCGGGCAGATGCAGCGCGTCGCCGTCGCGCGCGCCCTCGCGATGAACCCGGACATCGTGCTCGCCGACGAGCCGACGGGGAACCTCGATACCTCCTCGGGCGGCGACGTCATGTCGCTCTTCGAGGAGCTGTGGCATCAGGGCCGGACCCTCATCGTGATCACCCACGACCAGGCGCTCGCGCGCCGAGCGGGCCGCGTCGTCGAGATCCGGGACGGCGCAATCGTTCGCGACACCGCCGCCTAGCCGTTAGACTGCCGGTGTGCGACGGAGCCTCGCCCCTGTCCTGATCGCGGCTCTCCTCTCCCCGGCCGCCCTCGCCGGGACGGCCAATCAGGTCCGGAAGGATGCCTTCCGGCTCCTGAACGAGGGGGTGGCCGCCTACAACCGCGGCGCCTTCCGTGACGCGATCCCTCCGCTCCAGCAGGCCGCGACGATGAGCCTGAACTCTTTCCGCGCCCACTATTTCCTCGGCTTGGCGCTCGCGGGCGACCGGCGTTACTCCGAAGCGGTCGAGAGCTACCGGGTCGCGCTCGATCTCGACCCGAGCCATCTCCAGGCCAACGTCTCCATGGCCGACGCCTGGCTCGCCCAGGGCGACGCCGACGAGGGAAGCCCCTACTACGCCCGCGCCTTGAAGCTCCGTGCCGAGTACGCGCCGGCGCTCGACGGCCAAGGACGCGTGGCGCAGGCGCAGGCCGACGACGACAAGGCGATCGCGATGTTCACGCGTGCGATCGCGAGCGACAAGGGGTACGCGCAGGCGTACATGGACCTCGGCGACCTCTACCTCCGCCAGAACCGTCTCGACGACGCCGTGAAGCTCCTCATCGAGGCGGTGTCCGTGCGGCCGGACTACACCCCCGCGCTCAACCGGCTCGCGACCGCCTACGGGATGCTCGGCTTCACGAACGAGGCGGTCGCGACGATCAGGAAGGCGATCGACCTCGAGCCGAAGAATCCGGAGCATCACGCGACGCTCGGCGAGGTCCTCCTGCGCATGGGGGTCACAACCGGCGCCGAGGCCGCCTTCAGGGAGGCGATCGCGATCGACCCGGCGCAGCCGAGGGCGTGGGCGGGTCTCGCCGAGCTCGCGCGCCGTCGCGGCGACTATCCGGGAGCCATCGGAGACCTCGACACGGCGCTCGCCGACTCCCGCCTCGACCACCGGACAAAGAACGACCTCACCGCCAAACGCGCGGCGATCGTCGCGGAGTCCGAGAAGGCGGGTGCGCTCGAGGCGAAAGTCGCCTCACCGGAGGCGACGTGGGCCGACAAGCTCGCGCTCGCCGAGGTCGAGGCGGGGCGCGAGCACTGGGACCGCGCCGCCGATCTCATGATCGCGGCCGAGGCGCCGGACGCGCCGAGCGAGCGGCGCGCCTACTACCTCTTCCGCGCCGGCCGCTTCAAGGACGCCCACGCCGCCTACGCGCGGCTCGCCCAGGCCGCACCGAGCGCCGATCTCGAGGTGAACGCGGGCGCCGCGCTCGCCCGCCTCGGCGACGACGCCCACGCCAAGGAAGCCTACGATCGCGCGCTAGCGATCGACCCGGCGAACGCGCAAGCTCAGATGTACCGCGCGAATGCGCTCCTCCGCCTCGGGGACACCGCGGCCGCCACCGCCGCCTATCAGGCGTTCCTCGCCGCGCATCCGACGGGCGATGGGTCCGAACAGGTCAAGCGCGTTCTCGAGCAGCTGGGCAAGCGATGAAGAGGATCCTCGCCGCTTTGCTCCTGATCGCCTCCGCCGCGTTTGCGCAGGACGCGGCGCAGCGCAAAGGGTTCTCGATCCACATCACCTCGCCGCCGGAGAACGACTTCGTCGTCGGCAAGACGAAGATCCACGCCGAAGTCAAGGCCGACGATCCCGGGGACATCGACCGCGTCGAGTTCCTCGTCAAGGACAAGGTCATCTTCGTCGACCGCGAGCCGCCGTACGAGTGCGTCTACGACTTCGGTGAGGAGAGCAAGGCCTGGGTCATCCGCGCCGTCGCCTACCACCGCGAAGGGTTCTCGGTCTCGGACGTCGTCGTGACCCGCAAGATCATGGTCGAGTCGTTCGAGGAGGTGAACCGCGTCATCCTCTGGGTCACGGTCACCGACAAGTCGGACCGCCTCGTCGGCGAGCTGGACAAGTCGAGCTTCAAGGTCTTCGAAGACGGCACGCAGCAGACGATCCAGGAGTTCACCCTCGAGGACCGGCCGATCACGATGGCGATCGTCCTCGACAGCTCCGGGTCGATGCGCGATTCGATGCCGGAGGTCCACGAGGCGGCGGCGCAGTTCGTCGGAACGCTGCGCGCGCAGGACCGCGCGCTCGTCATCGATTTCGACGACAAGGTCTTCCTGCTCCAGGACCTGACGTCCGACCAGGTCGCGCTCAAGGAGTCGGTGACGTCGACCGAAGCGCTCGGCTCGACCGCGCTCTACGACGCGATCCACGCGGCGTTCCGCAAGCTCGCCGGCATCGAAGGACGGAAGGCGATCGTCCTCTTGACCGACGGCGACGACACCTCGAGCCAGTTCGGCTACGCGCGTGTCCTCGAGGAGGCGAAGGCGCAAAACGTCCTGATTTACGCGATCGGCCTCGGCGACGCGAAGAAGAGCGTCCTCAAGGAATTCTCCGACATGACCGGCGGGCGTCCGTTCTTCGTCGGCAAGGCGAAGGATCTCAACGAGGTCTACCAGAAAATCGCCGAGGAGCTGCGGCGCCAGTACTACATCTCGTACTCGACGAACAACAAGACCTGGGACGGCCGCTTCATCAAGGTCGAGGTCAAGGCGACGAATCCGGATTGGTCGGTGCGCGCGCGGCGCGGTTACTTCGCCGTGAAGGGGTCGCCGCCGCCGGGAACGCTGCTCGAGCCGGGCAAGAAAAAGAAGTAGCTAGTTCTTCGGCGGTACCGCTTCTTCCGGAACGATCAGATCCTCCGCAGGAGGTTGATAGTTCGCCGGTTGCTGTGCGAGCGCCGCTTCCAGCACGACGTCCCCCGACAGATCGAGGTCCGCGCGCAGCGGGAGCAGTCCCGCGCCCTGAAGCTCGATGCGCCATCGTCCGGCCTTGAGCCCGGGGAAGACGAAGCCGCCGCTCGCGTCGGTGAGCGCGAGCTTCGGGTCGTCTTCGGCGTCGGGGCGGACGAGGCGCGCGTGGACCTCGGCGATCGGCGCGCCGCCGGAGATGCGCACGTGGCCTGCCAGGCCGGCGTCGCCGTCGGCGGCGTCGGCCGGGGCGATCGAGGCGGCGCCCGGAGCGAGAACGACCTCGACGACGGCGCGGAATGGAGCGCGCACGATGATGCCGGTCTTCACCTGGGTGACGTAGCCCTCGCGACGCACCTCGGCGCGGTAAGTGCCGTCGGGCACGCCGTCGAATCCGAAGGCGCCGGTGGCGCCGGTCGTCGCGGCGTAGAGCGGCGACGAGGCTTTCTCGGGCCGCATGAGCACGACGGCGCCGACCGAGGGGAAGTGGCGGCCGTACGAGATGGCCCCGCGGATCTGGCCCGCCGGGTGCGCCGGGGTGGTCGGGGTCGCCGGTGTGGCCGGAGCGACCGCATCGGCTGCCCCGCCCGCTACGAGCCACGACCAGATGAAAAGGATGCTCAGCGTTCTGGGAACCGCGGAACCGGCGCTCATGCGCCGATTATGCGGGTCCGCGTCTAGAACCTCCAGCCGAGTCCCAACTGATAGACCAGCGGGTCGTAGGGATAGGTCGCCCCGTTGACGTCCTTGAAGTCGGCATCGGTGTGCGTGTAGCGCACCGATCCGGTGAGGATCAGGCCCTTCTTGGTGAGCCCGATGTCGAGGCCGAGGAGCCCCCCGTAACCGAAGGCGTCATTGAAAACGTTCCCGAAGAAGGTGTAGGCGAGGTAGGGGCCGAGGTAGAGATCGACCCGTGCGCGCGAGAAGACGTGGAAATTGATCCCGACGCTTCCCGTGTACGTCTTGGTCGACTCGACCGTCTCGATGCCCGTGACCGGGAAGGCGTGGAACTTGGGCTTCGCGTAGAGCCCTTCGACGTCGATCCCGAGCCACGGCATGATCCGGCCTTCCCAGTCGATGAAGAAGCCCGTGGCGTTGTCCGCCGTGATGTGGGCCTGGTCGACCTGGTTCTGGTGGATCGTCGTGTCACCGTTCGGGACGACCCAGGCGGCGCCGATGCGGAGGGCGTTGTTCGCCTTCTCGTGATGCTCCGCGGTGTTGTCCGTCGTGGTCGTCGTATCGTCGTCCGCGAGCGCGAGGGGGACCGTCAGGACGAGTCCCCCCGCGACGAGCAGCGTGGGCATGATGGAGTGACGCATCGTGCTGAGCTCCTTTGACCATCCGTGGATTCGTTCCGCAAGCAGATTAAGTGCGGCCGTCAACACTCGCATCTGCAGTAACCTTGTCGCTTGGGCGGTTAGCTCAGCCGGTAGAGCGCCTGCTTTACACGCAGGAAGTCGTCGGTTCGAGTCCGGCACCGCCCACCAGCGGGGGCGGCGATTTGATTCGGCGGAGGCCTCTGCTATGATCCACGGGTTTTTCCAGGCACGGAGCCGTAGTGCAGTTGGTTAGCACACCGGACTGTCACTCCGGAGGTCGCGGGTTCGAGCCCCGTCGGCTCCGCCACACCTTCTGACGCTCACCCTTCGGGCGTCGCTTTCCCTTTCGCGTAGTGGCGCCGCGCCTTCGCGCGGTTGCCGCAGATCTTCATGTCGCACCAGCGGCGCGACCCGTTCTTGCTCCGGTCGAGGAAGAGCCATGCGCAGGTCGTTGAGTTGCATTCGCGGACCCGAACCTTGGCTTCGGAAGTCAGGAGGTCAAGCGCGCCTCGGACCACCGGCGCGATGACTGCGGCGGCGAGGTCGTTCTCGTCGCTCGCGAACCGCACGGTAAAGGTTTCCCCGTCCCGCACGATTCGCGGCGACGCGAAGGCCGACGGGAGGGCCTCGTCGAGGGTCGAGAGCGCTTCCACGGGTATCGCCTTCTCGCGAGCGATCGCCGAAAAGATCGAGAAGATCGCTTCACGGACCGCGGCCGCCCTGCGAAGCGCCGTCACGGCCGCGCGTGGCTGCTCGCTCGCCCGCTTGCGATGGCTCGCGCCTTCATGCGCGGTCATCAATCGCGCCGCCTCGGCCCACGAGACGAGACGGCCGTAGCGGTCGAGGTTGTCCCGGGTCTCGCCCACGGCCTTCCGCCTGCTCACGGTGTTGGCGAAGTCGAGGGCGACGTTGTCGCCGTCCAGATGGAACGCGTAGCCGTCGGCCTTCGTGTCGGCAGGATCGACCACAGTGTGTCCCTCGGCGCTCATATAACCCCAATATACCTCTTGACAGGTTAGATCGGCCACGGTAGATTCATAACCGTCAAACACACATTAGACGGTTAAACACCGAAGGAGACGTCATGAGCCGTTCGATCACGACCGCCACCCTTCTCATTGCCACCCTGCCGCTCCTGGCCGGACGCGCTTATGCCGCCCCCGCGCCGAAACGCGAGGAGATCAAGCTCGACCGCACCGCGACGGTCGGTGCTGCCATCGTGCCGCCGGGGACCTACCGGGTCGAGATCGCGTCGGATCTGACGACGGCGACCCTTTTCCAGGGCAAGCGGCCGGTGGCGACCGCGCCGGTCCACGTGGGTCTCGGCGAGGTCATCTACCCCGGCAACGCCCTTCACTTCCGCCCCGAGGCCGGAGGCGCCGACCGGCTCGTGAAGATCGTTTTCGGCGATTCGCGCGTTTCGCTCGACTTCAATCCGGCCGTCCCCGAAAAGGCCGACGCCGGCATCGCCGGTCCGGTGGCCACGCACTGAGTGCGAACGGCCGGCCGACGGCCGGCCGTTCGCGTTTTTGCTCCCTCTCGGTAAGAATCACTGTACGTTCACATGTCTCGTGAGCGGAGGGAGCATTCGGATGTTTCAACCGAAGGTCGCGGCGTGCGCGCTCGGCGCCGTGCTGGCCGCCGGCATCGCTGCCGCGCAGTCGAGCGAGCCGCCGAAGCCGATCTCGTCGAACGCGGCCGACAGCCCGGTGCGCACGGTCAGCGGTCAGGTCGTCGCGCGTACGGACGCTTCCCTGCCCCCGGCGCTCGGCCCCGACCCGGCTCGCGTCGTGGTGGTCGTCTTCAGCGATTTCCAGTGCCCCGTGTGCAAGCGGTCCGCGGACGCGACGCAGCAGATCGCCGAAGAGTTCCCGGGCGACGTGCGCGTCGAGTTCTGGCAGCACGCGCTCACGACGCACACGATGGCGATGCCCGCGGCGATCGCCTCGCTCGCGGCGCAGCGCCAGGGCCAGTTCTGGGCGTATCACGATCTGCTCTTCCGGAATCAAAACGCGCTCGATCAGGCGAGCCTCGAGCGCTACGCGGAGCAGGCGGGCCTCGACGTGTCGCGCTTCCGCGAGGACTGCGCCGACCCGGCGCTGCGCGAGCGCGTGACCGCCGAGAGCGCCGTCGCCGAGAAGCTCGGCGCGGTCGGAACGCCGGCGCTCATGATCAACGGCAAGCTCCACGTCGGCTGGGGAAGCTGGCTCTCGTTCCGCGGCGACGTCGAGCGCGAGCTCGGCGAAGCGCGCCGCGTCGAGGGCGACGGCACGCCGTCGGCCGACGTCGCCCGTGAGCGCGCGAAGACGCTCATCACCGAGCCCGACAAGCTCGACCTGTACCTCGATCGCGTGCTCGCCGGCAAGCCGCTCGTCGCCAGCGCGGCCGCGCCGGCACCCGCGTCCGCCCCCGAAGCGGCGGCGCCTGAATCGTCGAAGAAGCACAAGAAGGACAAGAAGAAGAAATCCCACAAATCGGACGCGGACACCGACGCCTCGGCGGCCGCGGCCACGCCCTAGGTTCGTCATCCCCCGAGAGGACGTATGAAGACTCCCCCGTATCGTTGGATCGTCGCTTCCCTCTTCGCGGTCGCGCTCGGCGCGACCCTCGCGCTCACCGCCGACGCGCCCGCCGTGCAGCCCAAGCCGGCCGCGGCCGCGGCACCGGCGGCCGCCCCCGCGGCGGCGGCAGCGGCCGCCGCGCAGACGGGCCCGTTCCCGCCCGAGAAGATGGACAGCCTCGACTTCGGCGGCCTGAACGACGGCCAGAAGAAGTCGGCGACGGACATCCTGAACGACAACGGCTGCGATTGCGGCTGCGGGATGAAGGTCGCCGAGTGCCGCGTCAAGGACGCGAAGTGCGGGCGCAGCAAGGCGCTCGGCCAGCAGGTCATCGATCTCGTCAAACAGGGCAAGAGCAAGGACGAGATCGTCAAGAACGTGCTGACGCCTCCGACGAAGTTCGTCCAGTTCGACATGCCGCCCGGCGACGCGCCCGCGATCGGCCCCGCGAAGGCGCCGGTCACGGTCGTCCACTACTTCGACTACCAGTGCCCGTTCTGCCTCCGCGTCGTGCCGACGCTCGAGCAGATCGTCCAGACGTACCCGAAAGAGGTCCGCCTCGTCTACAAGATGCACCCCCTCTCGATGCATCCGAACGCGATGCCCGCCGCCGAGGCCGCCATGGCCGCCGCGGCGCAGGGCAAGTTCTTCGAGATGAACAAGAAGCTCTTCCAGAATCAGCAGCAGCTCAATCGCGACACGTTCATCCAGTATGCGAAGGAGATCGGCCTCGACGTCGACAAGTTCACCAAGGACATCGACGGCAAGGTCTACGAGGCCAAGATCACCGCGCAGGGGAACGAGGCCGACGGCATCGGCGCGAACGGCACGCCGGCGACGTTCATCAACGGCCGGTACGTCAACGGCGCGAAGCCGTTCGGCTCCTTCAAGGAAGTCATCGACGAGGAGATCGGCTGGGCGAAGAGCGGCAAGCGTCCCGACTTCAAGACCGGGAAGAACGTCGCGGAGACGCAGGTCAAGCAGCCGGGCTCGCAGGGCCCCGATCCCAACAAGGTCTACGACCTCGCGGCCGGCAACAGCCCGTCGCGTGGGCCCTCGAACGCGAAGGTCACCATCCTGCACTTCTTCGACTACCAGTGCCCGTTCTGCGTGCGCGTCGCGCCGACGATCGAGCAGCTCGCGAAGGATTACCCGAACGACGTCCGCGTCGTCTACAAGATGCATCCCCTTCCGATGCACCCGAACGCGATGATCGCGGCGGAGGCCGCGATGGCGGCCAACGCCCAGGGCAAGTTCCTCCCGATGGCGGAGAAGCTTTACGTCGACGCCGCCCAGCCCGGGCTCTCGCGCGACAAGGTCATCGAGATCGCGAAGGCGATCAACCTCGACGTCGACAAGTTCACGAAGGACCTCGATACCCACGCGTACCAGTCGATGATCGCCGCCGACACGAAGCAGGCGATGGACGTGGGCGCGACGGGAACGCCTTCGACCTTCGTCAACGGGCGGTTCCTGTCGGGCGCGCAGCCCATCGAGTCGTTCAAGAAGGTGATCGACGAGGAGATCGCGAAGGCGAAGAAGTAGCCTCGCCGATGCCGACGTTCTGCGAGCACCGCCGCGCTCACGGCGTGGCGTACTGCCCCGCCGACTGCGCCGCCCTCACGACCGGGGTCTTCGAGCGCCTGCGTCTCGGCCCGGGCGAGGTATTGCCGCCCGCCGAGCTCGGGGTCCTGGACGTCGCGATCCTCGACATGAACCACGGCTGGCCGAACGTCGGCCACGAGGGGGTCTTCTCCGCCTTCCAGGACGCGGCGTGCGCGATCGCGCCGGCGCTCGTTCAAGCTGGCCTGCGCGTCCGCGCGATCTCGTTCGACGTCCGCCGCTCGCTCCGCATGCCGGCCCCGGGCGACGACCGGTTCGAGATCTTCGTGGGGACCGGCGGCCCGGGACACCTCGACCCGCGCTTGAACGACGGCCGCGACACGAGGTCGCAGGGCGTCGCCGAGGACCCGGCGTGGGAGGCCCCGCTCTTCCGCCTCTTCGACGCGATCGTGTCCCGCCCCGACGCTGCGCTCCTCTCGGTCTGCCACACGTTCGGCCTGATGTGCCGCTGGCTCGGCGTCGCCGACGCCGTCGCGCGCGGCGATGAGAAGGGCGGGAAGAGCGAAGGGGTGCGCGAGAACCTGCTCACGGACGGCGCGCGCGCGCATCCGCTCTTCGCAGCCTTCGCCCGCCAGCTCCCGGCGGGAGGACGGCTCAAGGTGCTCGACAGCCGCCTCTACGATCTGATCCCGCGGCACGACGCCGGCCGCAGCGTCACCGTCGTCGGCACCGAGACGCTCGGCATCGGCGGGCCGCCCGGCGAGGCGATGACGATGATGGAGGTCGCGCGCGACGCGTCGTCGCGCATGCCACGCGTCTTCGGCGTCAACCATCACCCCGAGATCATCGACCGCGCGAACCTGATGGGGATGCTCCGGCGCAAGCTCGACCGCGGGGAGATCGACCGCGAGTGGTACGACCGCCGCGTCGGGGCGCTCGCCGTGCAGTTCCCCGACGAGAAGGACGACCCGCGCCTCCAGACGACGACCGATTTCACCTTCCTGGGCCCCCTCCGGTTCCACCTGACGAGGACCGCGCGGCGGCGCGCCGAGTCGCTCGGTCGGCCGTTTCCGGCTTCCGAAAACGACGTCGACCGCGAGCTCACGGCGGCGGGAACTTCCCCGGCCTGACCCGGTCTCATGGGGCGAGGCCGGATGATCCCCCGGCCCGGAGGTCCTCGCCATGAGACGCCCCCTGATCCTCGCCGCCGCCTTCACCTTCTTTCTCGTCGCACGCGCCGCACACGCCGACGCGTTCGGGCTCGACATCCTCGTCGACGGCCGGCCGGTCTCCGTCTACGGTCACGACGGGCGCTCTTACATCGAGGCGCTGAAGGGCCGCCCGTACGAGATCCGCCTGACCAACCGCACGGGCGGTCGCATCGCCGTCGCGCTCTCGGTCGACGGCTTGAACGTGATCGATGCCAAGCACACCTCGGCCCACGATGCGCAGAAGTGGGTGCTCGGTCCGTGGGAGTCGATCGTGCTGCCGGGATGGCAGACGAGCTCGGGCACCGCGCGCAGATTCTTCTTCACCACGGAGGAGCGCTCTTACGGATCGTGGCTCGGACGCACCGACGACCTCGGCGTCATCAGCGCCGCTTTCTTCCGCGAGCGCCCGCACTTCGAGCCGCAGCCGATGCGCGAGATCGAGAAGAAGCAGAAGGACGCGCCGTGCGAGCGCGATGCCGCCGGTGGAAGCGCGCGCGAAATGGCGGCTCCGCCTTCGGCGAAGAGCGATGCCCTCGCCGCCACCGGCATCGGCGGCCAAGTCGACCACCAGGTGCGCAGCATCGAGTTCGACGAAGAGGATTCCCCCACCTCGGTCGTCTCGCTCCGCTACGAGTACCGCGACGCGCTCGTGCGGTTGGGTGTCATTCCAAAGTCCGACGATTCGCTCGCGCGACGCGAGCGCGCGCACGGCTTCTCCGACGCCGGCTTCGCCCCCGACCCTTATCGCGGGCGGTAGCTGGACTCTTTCCTTCCGAAGGACTAGGAAATCCCGCGTCCCACCAGTGGCACAAAACGTACCGCCGGTGGTACGCGGGAATCGAGACCTCTTCGCTACTCCAAGAGAGCCAAGAGATCGTCGCGGGTGAGCGACGCCGCCGCCGCGGCCTCGCCAAGCGCAGCATCGGCGACGGCGCGCTTCGACTCCTGCAGCGCGAGCATCCGTTCCTCGACCGTGTCCTCGGCGACGAGACGATAGACGAGCACCGGCCGGTCCTGGCCGATGCGGTGCGCGCGATCGGCGGCCTGGTCCTCGACCGCCGGATTCCACCAAGGGTCCATGAGGAAGACGTGATCGGCGGCAGTCAGGTTGAGCCCGGTGCCGCCGGCCTTGAGGGAGATCAGCATGACCGGTGGCCCGTCCTCCGCCTGGAAGCGCGCCACGACTCCCGCCCGGTCGGCGGTCGATCCGTCGAGGCGCGTGAAGGCGACCGACGCGGCGCGAAGATGCGGCTCGATGAGGTCGAGGAGCCCCGTCCACTGGGAGAAGACGAGCGCCTTGTGCCTCTCGGCGACGACGGTCTCGAGGCTCTCCCGCAGGCGCTCGACCTTCGCCGAGCTGTGCGCCGTCTGCCCGGGGACGAGCGCGGTGTGGCACGCCGCCTGGCGGAGCCTGAGGAGCGCCTCGAGCGCCGCGAGCACGCTCCCGCCCTCGCGCAGCTTGGCGACGACCTCGTTCTTCGTCGCCGCGCGCACCGCGTCGTACACCTCGCGCTCCTCGGGAGCGAGCGCGCAGTAGAGGATCGCGTCGGTCCGCGGCGGCAGCTCGGGGGCGACGTCCTCCTTGAGTCGGCGGAGGACGAACGGCCGGATCCGCTCCCGCAATCGCGCCGCCGATCCTTCGACCGCGGTCTCGATCGGCCGCGCGTACCGCTCCTGGAAATCGCGGCGGCCGCCGAGGAGGCCGCGGTTCAGGAAGTGCATCTGGCTCCACAGCTCGTCGAGACGGTTCTCGACCGGCGTTCCCGAGAGGGTGACGCGCCACCGCGCCGGCAGGCGGAACGCGGCCTGCGCGACCTGGCTCTCGGGGTTCTTGATCGCCTGCGCCTCGTCGAGGATGAGCGTGTCCCACGGTTTCTGCGCGAGATCTTGCTCGTCGCGACGGAGGAGCGCGTAGCTCGTGATCGTGACGTCGGCCGCGTCGTCGAGCTCGCGTTTCGCCCCGTGGTACACCCGCGCGACGAGCCCCGGCCGGAACCGCGCGATCTCGTCCGACCAGTTGTGGACGACGCTCGTCGGCGCCACGACCAGGGTCCGCCCGTAGGTCGCGCACAGCGCTTGGAGCGTCTTCCCGAGCCCCATGTCGTCGGCGAGGAGCGCGCCCAGCTCCGCGCGCCTCAGGAACGTGAGCCACGACACGCCGCGCTTCTGGTACGGACGAAGGGTCGCAGCGAGATCGGCCGGAAGCGACGGCTCCGGCAGCTCCTCGAATCCCGAAACGAGCGCCTCGAGACCGCGAAGGGCCGCGGGAACCGGCTGATCGAGGTCGGCCGCGAGGCGCGCGACGTCGCCGAGGAGCGCGCGCGGAACCGTTCCCGACTCGTCGCGCGCGGCGAGAAGATCGGCGATCCTCGGTCCGAAGCGCGACAGCCAGTCGACGGGGAGCGGCGCATAGCCGCCGGCGTCGAGCGCCACGAGCGACTCCCCCGCGCGGAAGGCCGCGAGGACCGACGCGGCGCTCGCGGTGCCGCGCCGCCCTCCTGCCGGAGCGTCGCCGGCGAAGAGAACGTCGACGCCGCCGTCGTCCCGGATCGTCACGCGGGGCACGAGCGGCGGCGCGAGCGTGAAGTGCTCCCGGCCTGCGCCACGGACCTCGCCCGGCCAGTGAGACAGCTTCGCCGTGAATGCGACGGCGGCGGCGCCCGTGAAATCCGACGGGATCCCGGGAGTGAGCCCCAACCGGCCGCCGAGGCGCCGCACCTCGCGTGCCTCCGCCCCCTCGTCGCGGAGCGGGACGGGGCCCTGGAGGTGAACGAGGCGGCCGCCGTCGACCCGCGCCTGTGGCGGATCGCCGTAGACGAGGGTCGCGAGAACGTGGAGCGTCGCGCCGTCGCGCCGCACGTCGATCGCGATCCGGGGCGCGATCCGCTCGGTGCCGGGCAGCCGCTCCGTCTTGAGGTCGATCGGGATCCTCCCGCGCAGCGACGGGAGCAGCTCGGTGACCAGCTCGTTCCACGACGACGGGCCGAAGTGCCGGCCGCCCCCGAGTTCGTGCATCTCCCGACCGGTGAGCTTCGCCTCGACCGCGGGCCTCAGGGTGCGCCCGCAGCGCGCGATGCCGTTCGCGAAGATCTCGTCGACCTCCGGGTCGTCGGTGAGCGCGACCCGGAAGCCCTCGCCCTGGTCCTCGACCACGATCCGCGGCCCCACCGGGGTCGCGGCGGTCGTCGCCGGCTCGTCATCCAGGGTCACCGCGGCCGACCCCTGGAGCGCGCGGAGAACCTTGGCGACCGACGCCCGCGGAATCGCGCCGCGGCGGTGGGTGCCGAGCGCCAGCTCCGCCGCCAGATCTTCCTGGCGCGCGGTGAACGCCGGCGCCGGGACCCGCCCGGACGAGAGCGCGGCGAGAGTCGCCTCGAACGGGTGGAACGTCCCCGCTACGACGATCCCGCGCTCGAGGCCGAGCCCGCCGGTCTCGCGTGTGAAGCGGTAGGCGACCGTCCCCATGCGGTCCTTCGCCGTCTCGAGATCGTGACCTTCGTCGGCCGCGCGCTTCCAGGCGATCGCGGCGGCGGCGGCGTGCTCGCAGACCGCGGCCCCGCAGGTGCATTCCCACTGCCCGTCGTCGAGGAAGAGGGTGACGTTGCGGGCGATCATCCCACCCTTCGTCGCCACGCGGACGACGACCTCGTCGCCGTCTCTCCGCTCGCCGGCCACGGCGTTCGCGCGCACGAGCTCGATCCCCCGCGACCAGACCTGCGGAGAGCTCGCCTTCCTGACCGACTCGAAGACGGAGGGCACCCGGACGAGGATACCGGGTCGCGGAAGGGTCAGGCGGTCGCGGCGGACGAGACGTCGTTCTTGAGCGTCCGCCGGGCGCAGAGGCTGCCCGCGTGCCCGCGCACGGAGGCGAGCGCCCCTTCGGCAAGGCGGAACAGCTCGGCCGTCTCGACGCCGCCGGCCGGGTTCTCGACCGTCACCGCCCCGACCCCGACGTGGATCTGGGTCGCGCCCGTGACGGCGTTCTGCGCCTGGAGGGCGAGGAAGAGGCGATTGACGGCCGGGCGCGGGTCCTCGCACTCGCCGAGCACGATGCCGAACTCGTCGCCGCCGAAGCGCCCGACGACGTCGGTGCCCCGCGTCGCGCCCTGGATCGCCGCCGCGAGCGCCTTGAGCGCGGCGTCGCCGCCGAGACGGCCCTGCTCGTTGTTGATCGCGCGGAACCCCTGCACGTCGACGAGCAGGAAGGTGACCGGCTTGCCGAGCCGTCCGTCGCGAGCGATCGTCTCGTCGAGACGGCGGAGGAACGAGCCGCGATTCAGCGTGCCGGTGACCTCGTCGTTGGTGCGCACGTCGCGCAGCTCGCGCGTTTGGGCCTGCACCTTCTCCTCGAGGGCGGAGACGTCGTTGCGGAGCGCGCTGTCGCGCTGGCGGAGCTGGCCCAGCTCGGAGGCGAGGCGCTGCGTCCAGACCACAAAGCCGATCGCCATGATCGACGCCCCCGCCGCGGCGACGGCGATCCCCCGGGTCGGCGAGACGATGAGCGCGCCCAGGCATGGCAAGAGGCCCGCGGCGAGAAACGACGCGATCCGCACCATCGACTTGGGCTCTTCCGCCATCGGCGCGCTCCTCGGCATTGCGAACCCCTCGGTGAAAGATGGCGTCCGGGGGCGAGCCGTCAAGTGAGGCGCCGCGGCGTGCGCCTCCGCGCGGGCGGCGTGAAGCGGTAACGATCGAGGTCCAGGGTCCCGTTCCGCTTGAAACGCACCCCTTCGGCCGTCAGGAGCGCCCGCTGGAGCCCCGGCGGGACGTCGGGCATGCGCTCGGTGGAGAGGCCGCCCTGGGCGTTGACCACGCGGTGCCAGGGCACCCCCTCCGGACAGCCGTGCATCGCCCACCCGACCGCCCGCGGCGAGAGGCGGCCGGCGACGAGCGTCGAGATCTGGCCGTACGTCATGACGCGTCCCTTGGGGATCCGCCGGCACAGCGCCCACACGCGCGCGAAGCTCCTCTGCGCCTTGCCCTCGACGTCGCCGTGCAATCTCATGCGTCGACTCCTGCTACGATCCCGCGCCCATGATGCACGGAAAGCGGGTCGTCGTCGTGATGCCGGCCTACAACGCCGCGCGGACGCTCGCGCGCACGCACGAGGAGGTGCTCGAGCACGAGTTCGTCGACCACGTCATCGTCGTCGACGACGCCAGCCGCGACGACACCGTCGATCGGGCGCGCCAGCTCCCGCGGACGACGGTGCTCGTCCACGACGTCAACCTCGGCTACGGCGCCAACCAGAAGACCTGCTACCGCGCGGCGCTCGAGGAGGGGGCCGACGTCGTCGTCATGGTGCACCCGGACTACCAGTACACCCCGAAGCTCCTGCCGGCGCTCGTCGGACCGATCGCCTTCGGCGTCCACGACGTCATGCTCGGCTCGCGCATCCTCGGCGGCCGCGCGCGGAGCGGCGGCATGCCGCGCTACAAGTACCTGGCGAACCGTGTCCTCACGCTCGGGGAGAACATCCTCTTCGGCGCGAAGCTCTCCGAGTACCACACCGGCTACCGGGCCTACGCGCGCGAGGTGCTCGAGGCGCTCCCGCTCGAGGCGAACTCGAACGACTTCGTCTTCGACAACCAGGTGCTCGCCGAGATCTTGTGGAGAGGCTTCCGGATCGGCGAGGTGAGCTGCCCGACGAAGTACTTCCCCGAAGCTTCGTCGATCAACTTCGCTCGCAGCGTGCGCTACGGTTTCGGCTGTGTGGGAACCGCCGCGGCTTACCGGCTCGCCGCTTGGGGCCTCACGCGCGACGCCCGGTTCCCGCGCCCTTAACCGGCCATGCGTGCGGCCATGCGGCCGCCTGCGCCCCCCGCGACGATCTTCATGATGAGCGCGACGACGTAGTACGGGATCTGTCCCCGCGGACCGAAGGCGATGCCGAGCACGGTGAGCACCGACGCGGAGACGCCGACGAGCGTCCCGTGGATCTCGAAGCGCCACCCCACCCGGCGCGCCGCCCACCATCCCATGAGGTAACAGAGGAGCGATCCGGCGGTCGCGGCGACGAGGGCGCCGATCCGCTCCGCCACCGGGTCGAGGCTTCCCCCGCCGCCGTGCCCCGTGGCGGCCACGACGAGCGCGATGATCGCGATCGTGACCCCTTCCGCGATGATCCCCCCGACGATGGGGTAGATCCAGAAGATCGGCGGCTCGTCGCGCACGCGTTCGATTGTAGTGCGCGCCGCTGGTAGGATGGCCGGCTCATGATTCGTCACGTCGTCGTCGGCGCTTGCGCCCTGTGCCTCGCCGTCGCGGCCCACGCCTCGTGCGGCACCGCGTCGTGCCCTTGCGTCACGACGTCGTCGGACGGTGTCGTCGCTTCGGGCACGATCACGGTCGATGTCAGCTTCCGGTACCTCGATCAGGACCGGAAGCGGGAGGGATCGGGATCGACCGACGAGGTCCTGACGCCGATGGTCGACTTCGAGAACGGCACGATCGTGCCGAACGACCACCGCGAGTCGACCACGGCGTCGTCGGTCATGGAGCTCGACGTCCAGTACGGCGTCTCGCCCCACTGGAGCGTCCTCGGACAGATCCCTCTCTGGCAGGACAAGGAGCACCAGCACTGGGACGGCGTCGGCACCCCCGACGAGGCGTTCGTCCCGAACGCGGGCACGCGCGGCTTCGGCGACGTCCGCTTCGGCGCGCGCTACGCGTTCATCGCGAAGCCCGGGCGCGCGCTCTTCGGCACCTTCTCGATCAAGGCGCCGACCGGCAACTATCAGCTCCGCGACGACGAAGGCGCGATCACCGAGCCCGGAATGCAGCCGGGAACGGGCGCATGGGACGGCATCGCCGAGGTTGCGTGGACGCGCAAGAGTGAGAGCCTCCGCACCGAGGGGTTCGTCTCGGGCCTCTACAAGCTCAGCGGGAGGAACCCGCTCGAGTACCGGATGGGAGACGAGATCGCGGTCTCCGGCGGCGCACGGTTCGCGGTCGGCCGCGGCGATCTCTCGATCCAGGCGAACCTCCAGAAGACCGGCCGCGACGACTTCGGCGGCAACGGCGTCCCCTCGACCGGCCACCTGTACGCCTACCTGACACCCGGCGGCCGGATCCGCATCGCGGCCGAGAACCTCTCGTTCTACGGTTACGTGCAGGTTCCCGTCTACGAGCACGTTAACGAGGCGCAGCTCGCCCCCACCGTCGGCGTCGTCGCGGGCTTCTCGAAGACCTTCTAGCTCGAAGAGGGGACAGCTTCCGAAACTCTGGATGACGAGTTTCGGAAGCTGTCCCCTCTTCTTCCCCTGCTAGCATCCCGGCGCGTGACCCGCTGGATCGTGCCGATGCTCCTCGCCGCCGCGATGGCGGTGGGATGGCCGCTCCTCCTGCCGTGGAGCTACCACACCCGCGACGGCGCGGGCGCTGCGGTCGAGGCGGCGCAGGCCGGCGCGGCGCTCCACGACGGGCAGATCCCCGTACGCTGGCTGCCGGACCTGGCCTCGGGCCGCGGATTGCCGGTCTTCCTGTATGCGTCGCCGCTCGCGTTCTACGCGATCGCGCTCCTCCACCTCACGGGGCTCGGCGTCATCGTCGCGACGAAGATCGTCGTGCTCGCCGCCCTCGCGCTCGCCGCGCTGGCGATGCTCGCATGGCTGAAGACCCACGTGCCGCTTCCCGCGGCGGCGGTCGGAGCGGCCGCTTACGGTGCCGCGCCGGTCGCCGCGGCGATCGTTCACGTGCTCGGCGATCCCGCGCTCGCCGTCGCGTATGCGCTCGTCCCGCTCGTCCTCCTCGGAGCGCGCCGCGGCATTCCTTGGCTCGGCCTCGCTTTCGCAGCGCTCATCGTCGCCGATGCCACGACGGCGTGCGCCGTCCTGCCGCTCCTCGCCGTCTACGCCGTCGTGCTCAGGGCCCCAGGGCGCATCGCCGCGGGGGTCGCGCTCGGTGCGCTCGTCGCGATCTTCCAGTGGGGACCGGCGTGGGCCGAGCGAGACCTCGTCGATGCGGTCCGCGCGCCCTCCCCGTTCGGCGCGTGGGCGCTCGTGAAGCTCGCGTCCGTTCCCGTGGCGCTCCTCGCCACCGGCCTCGCCGGCGGACGGGGGCGCGAGCGCGCCCTCGCGGCGCTCGGCGTCGCCGGTCTCGCGCTCGCCTTCGCCGTCGATCCCGTGCGGCCGCTCGTGCTGGTCGCCGTGATCGCAGCGGTGGCCGCCGCCACGGCGCCGCTTCGACTCCTGCTCCTCGCGCTCTCCTCGGTCCCGGCCGCGGTGACGGCGGCGTTCGCGATCGCTCACCGCAACCCGCTCCTGGGCCTTCTCGCAGCCGGCCAGGTCGTCGCCGGCGCCGCCGCGATCGCCGCCGCCACGCTCGACGAGCGCATCGCGGAGCGCGGGCCGCCCGCCATCGCGGGACTGCTCGTGGCACTCGCGCTGCCGTTCTCCGCCGTTCCGGTCCGCTCGATGCTCACCGGCGATCCGCCGGTGGCGACCTTGCACGAGCGCGATCTCACGCCCGAGCAGGTGCGCTTCGTCGCAGGCCGTCCGCGTCCCGCCGACGCCGGCCTGCCGCGAACGGTCGCGGCGGGAACCCCCGCGCCGATCCCGGGCCCGCGGGCCGACGTCGAGGTGCGCGGCGGTCAGCTCGACACCTCGATCGTCGCGCGGACCGCGTCGCGGTGGACGCTCGATGCGACGTCGCCGGAGGGCGCGATCGTCGCGCTCGAACTGCACGACTTCCCGGGGTGGGAGCTGACGCTCGCTGCCCCTCCCGGCTGGCGACCGGAGGAGGTCGCGCACGGCGCGGACCGCGCGGGACGGATCGCGGTCTCGATCCCACCCGGGACCTGGCGTGTCGAAGCGAGCTGGACCGAGACGCCGCTCCGCCGTCGGTGCGACGAGGCGAGCGCCGCCGGCCTCGGCGTTCTCGTCGTCCTCCTCGCCCTGCCGGGCGTTACAATCCGCCGCCGTCGGATTTGAGGGGGACGATGGCGGCCTTCTGGTGCCCGGCTTGCGGCTCCGATCATGAGAAGCCTGGCGATTGCCCCGGCGATCTCCGCGCGACCGGCCCGGAGCGTCACGGGTGGCGCGTCGCGGTCGAGACGCCGCACGGGATCGAGGCGTACGGGGTGCTCGTCGCGCCGTCGACCGATCGCTGGCGCGCGCGCATCGTCACCTATCCGAACATCCTGTGGACGATTCCCGGCGGTAGCCGCACGCTGAAGTTCGTCGGGGCGTCGCCTCAGGACGCAGAGGCTCGGGCCGTCGGATTCGTCGAGGGGCACATCAAGGCGCGCGGGTACCGCCGGCGCGACGCGCTCGACGGCCCGACCGTCGGACGGATCCGCGCGGAGGCACGCGCGCTCGCGAACGTCGGCCCTGCGCGCCGCAAGCAGCGTTCGCTCCCGATCCGATTCGGCTCCGGCCCGAGCCTCTTCACCGCGATGACCGGCAACGTCTCGGAGAGCGGGATGTTCGTCGCGACGCTGGCGCCGCTCGACTCGGGTGTCGCCCTGCGCGTCCTCGTCGATCTCGAGACGGGGCCGGTCGGCCTCAAGGGCGAGGTCATCTGGAGTCGCGAGCGCATCGTGCTCGGGCGTCCCGTCGGCATGGGGGTCCAGCTCCTGGCGCCGCCGGAGGCGTATCGGGAGTTCGTCAGGGAACTGCCGTAGGAAGTCGGTAGTCGATGACTCTCGACGGTCGACTCTTCCGTAATCCCCACTGCGCTTCCGTGACACCCCATTCTGCAATCGGCACGTTCGGCGCTCCCGCCGCCGTGGCACCCGCCTTGCCTCGTCATCGCCGTGGTCGCTCATTGACCAGGAGGAGCGACCGGGTCCCGGGGGAGGAGGCGGTCATGGGCATGGGGATGGAGGGCGCCGTCGCGCGCTGGTGCGGGACCTGCGGCACGGCGCACGACGGGCCGCGCGCGTGTCCGGGGAGCTTGCCGGCGACGGGGGCCGAGCGCCCGGCGTGGCGCGTGCAAGTCGAGACGCCACGCGGCCACGAGGCGATCGGCGTGCTCGTCGCCCCGTCCCACGACGTGTGGCGCGCGCGAATCGTCACGTTCCCGAACGTGCTGTGGACGATTCCCGGCGGGCACGGGACGATCAAGTTCGTCGGCGACACCCAGGAGGAAGCCGCGGCGCAGGCGATCGCGTTCATCGAGTCGCACGTTCAGGCGAAGCGGCTCGTGCGCCGCGACGGGTTGGCGCCGGTCGGTCCCGAGCCGATGCACACGCCCCTCCCCACGTCCCCCACCGCGTTCTCGACGGCGCGCCGGAAGCTCACGTGCCTTCCGGTCCGGTGGGGCCACGAGCGCGCGCGCGTCCGCGGCGTCACGGTGAACGTCTCGCTCGAGGGGATGTTCATCGGCGCGATCGGCCCCGAGGACGACGGGCAGAGCCTCCTCATCAACCTCGACCTCGACGGCCACACGATCCCGCTTCGCGGCCTGGTCATGTGGAGCCGCGAGCGCTCGGAGCCGGGACGGCCGATGGGGATGGGCGTTCGCCTGTCCGAGCCGCCGGTGGTCTACCAGAGCTACGTCACCGCCCTGCCGTAGACGCCGAAACAAACACTCCCCGGCTCCGTAGGAGCGGGCGTGCCGCCGTGGCATGATCGCCGGCCGCACGCCCGAGGGGAGGTCCCGTCCATGCGCGTTTCCGTTTCCCGACTGATCGTCTGCGCTCTCCTGTTCACGCCCGTCGCCGCCAAGGACGACGCCTGGAAGGTCGAGGACGCCCACGGCCCGACGCACCAGGTCGCCTTCACGACGACCGAGGCGACGTGGCTGCCGCTCGACGTGCATCCCGACGGCACCAAGATCGTCGCGTCGATCCTGGGCGATCTCTACCTCATCCCCATCGGCGGCGGCGAGGCGAAGCGGATCACGAGCGGTCCCGCCTACGACGCCCAGCCGCGCTTCTCCCCCGACGGCAAGTGGATCGCGTTCGCGTCCGACCGCAGCGGCATCGAGAACCTGTGGGTCTGCGACCTCGAAGGGAAGCAGGCGCGCCAGGTCTCGAAGGAGAAGGACTCCACCGTCAACGGACCGGCCTGGTCGCCCGACGGCGACTACCTCGTCGGCCGCAAGCGCCTCACGGATGCCAGCTCGCTCGGAACCGTCGAGCTGTGGATGTGGCACGTCCGCGGCGGCTCCGGCGTGCAGCTCACGAAGAAGGACGAGCAGCCGGACGCGGCCGACCCGTGCTTCTCGAAGGACGGGCGGTTCGTCTACTTCTCGGCGCGCGACGCACGCTACCGTTACGACCGTAACGTCAACGAGGGGATCTGGCAGATCAAGCGATTCGATCGCTGGAACGGCCAGCTCGTTCCGGTCACCGGCGAGTTCGGCGGCGCCGCCGCCCCGGCGATCTCCCCCGACGGCGCGTCGATGGCCTACGTCCGCCGCATCCGGGCGGTGACGGTGATGGACGTCATGGACCTCGCGAGCGGCAAGATGCGGCAGCTCGCGAGCGGCCTCCAGCGCGACAACCAGGAGGGCTTCGCGTTCCACGGCGTCTTCCCCGGCTACGCCTGGACCCCCGACGGCAAGTCGATCGTGACGACCGCGGACGGCAAGATCTGGCGCTACGACGCCGCGAGCGGCGCGCGCACCGAGATCCCCTTCTCCGCCGCCGTCGACCAGACGGTGACCGCGTCGCTCCACACGCCGCGGCGCCTCGGCCAGAGCGACGTCCGTGCGCGGATCATCCGGTGGCCGGTCATCTCGCCCGACGGCAGGCTGCTCGTCTTCTCCGCCCTGGGACACCTCTACGCGATGGACCTCCCGGCGGGCACGCCTCCGGTCCGCGTCACGACGTCGAAGGACCTCGAGTACGCGCCGTCGTTCTCGCGCGACGGCCGGAAGCTGACCTACGTGACGTGGAACGACCAGGAGGGCGGCAACGTCTGGACGATGCCGACGAGCGGCGCGCCGCCGACCAAGGTCACCACCGTTGCCGGACAGTACGTGAACCCGTCGTTCTCCCCCGACGGCTCGAAGATCGTGTACGTCGCCGGCAGCGGCGCGTCGTTCCGCGGCGAAGACCTCTCGGACGAGCTGTGGGAGGAGATCCGCTGGGTCCCGGCGTCGGGCGGGAAATCGACCTACGTCATCGGTGCGAAGAATCGCGGCACGAACCGCCGCATGACGCGACCGCAGTTCGACGCCGCCGGCGAGCGGATCTACTACCTCGAGGACGACGACGCGAAGGGACCGAATCCGCCGAAGAGCCTCCTCAACTCGGTCAAGCTCGACGGGACCGACAAGCGCACTCATCTCCGCTGGACGCGCGCCGAGGAGGCGAGCCTCTCCCCCGACGGGAAGTGGGTCGCCTTCAACGAGCAGTACAACGCCTACGTCACCGCTCTGCCGTCGCTCGGCGCGCAGACGGTCGACATCGACCTCGACGGCTCGGCGCTCCCGCTCGCGAAGTTCACCGCGGAGGGTGGCGAGTGGGTGAACTGGGCGGACAACGGCAAGACGATCACGTGGATCTGGGGGCCGACCTTCCACCGCCTCGCCTTCGACAAGGCGTGGCCGAAGCCGGAGGACGAGGCCAAGAAGGACGAGGCCGACAAGAAGGCCGACGCGAAGAAGTCCGGCGACAAGAAGAAGGACGCGAAGGCGACGGAGGACGCGAAGAAGGACGACGAGGAGAAGCTCCCCGAGAGCGAGGCGAAGGAGATCGTCCTCACGGTGCCGCGCGACAAGCCTTCGGGGACGGTCGTCTACGACGGCGCGCGGATCGTCACGATGAAGGGCGACGAGGTCCTGGAGCGCGGCACGATCGTCGTCACGGACGACCGGATCGTGTCGATCGGCGCCAAGGACAAGGTGAAGGCCCCGGCGGGCGCCAAGGTCGTCGACGTCTCAGGGAAGACGATCATCCCCGGGCTCTTCGACGAGCACGCGCACCTGCACTACTCGACCCTCGACATCTTCCCCGAGCGTCCGTGGAAGTACCTCGCCAACCTCGCCTACGGTGTCACCACGACGCACGACCCGTCAGCGTCGAACCAGGAGGTCTTCGGCCAGAGCGAGATGGTCGAAGCCGGTCTCATGACCGGCCCCCGCATCTTCTCGACCGGCTTCATCCTCTACGGCGCCGATCTGCCGGGGCGCGCCGTCATCCACTCGCTCAAGGACGCGCAGCACCACCTCCGGCGCATGAAGGCGCTCGGGGCGTTCTCCGTGAAGTCGTACATGCAGCCCCGGCGCGAGGCACGGCAGTGGATCATCAAGGCGGCGCGCGACGAGGGGATGCTCGTGGTTCCCGAAGGCGGCGGCGACCAGGAGATGGACATGACGTTCATCCTGGACGGCCACACGACGGTCGAGCACGCGCTCCCCTACACGCCGCTCCGGAAGGACACCGTCGAGTTCTTCGCGAAGAGCACGACCGCCTATACGCCGACCCTCCTCGTCGCCTACGGCGGGATCTCCGGCGACAAGTGGTTCCACCAGCACTACGACCTCTGGAAGGACGATCGCCTCCAGATGTTCGTGCCGCAGGGAATCGTCGACCAGCTCGGCCGCATCCGCGGAATCATGGCGACCGACCCGGCCGACTGGCACCACGTCGACGTCGCCGCGTCGGCGAAGGACGTGCTCCACGCCGGCGGCCTCGTCAACCTCGGCGCCCACGGTCAGATGCAGGGCCTGGGACCGCACTGGGAGATGTGGGCGTTCGTGCAGGGCGGAATGACGCCTCTCGAGGCGCTCCGCGTCGCGACCCACAATCCCGCCGTGACGCTGGGGCTCGATCAGGACCTCGGCTCGCTGGAAGCGGGCAAATTCGCCGACTTCGTCGTCCTCGACAAGAACCCGCTCGAGGACATCCACAACTCCGAGACGGTGAGCCTCGTCGTGAAGAACGGCAGGGCTTACAAGCCGGAGGACCTCAAGCGCGAGAAATAGAAGGGGGACAGGAACCGTATTTTTCTTACACGCGAAGTGCGCGTGTAAGAAAAATACGGTTCCTGTCCCCCTTCTATTTCTTCGTGCGCGGCGATTCGGGGAGCGCCAGGCCCACGGTGCCGAGGAGCGCCTCGCTCTTGAAGGGCTTCGGCACGAAGCGCGGCGTTCCTTCGAGCGAGCGGCGCAGCTCCTCCGACGTGAAGTGGCCCGAGACGAAGATCGTGCGCGTCCAGAGCTCGCGATCGATGAATTTGATCTTCGAGTGGAGGAGGAGGCCCGGCAGGTCCGGCATGTAGAGGTCGACGACCATCGCGTCGTAGCGGTTGCGCTTGACCTTGCCGACGGCCTCGATCGGATTCGAGAGCGCGTCGACGGTCCAGCCCGCGCTTCCGAGCATCTCGGCCATGACCTCGAGCACGGTGATCTCGTCGTCGACGACGAGGATTCGGAAGTCGTTCGCGGTGACCTCGGGGGTGCCCACGCCGGAAGAATTTAGGCCCCTTGCGCGGGCGCGCCAGTCTCCCTACTGGAGCGCCTGCTGGAGGTCGGCGATGAGGTCGTCGGGATGCTCGAGCCCGACCGAGAGCCGGATCAATTCGGGGGGCGCCTTCGAGCCTTTTCCCTCGCTCGTCTGCCGGTGCTCGATCAGGCTCTCGACCGAGCCGAGGGAGGTCGCGCGGACGAAGAGGCGGGAGCGGCCGACGGCGGCGATCGCGGCATCGCGTCCGCCGGCGGCACGGAACGACAGCATCCCCCCGAAGGCCCGCATCTGCCGCGCGGCGATCTCATGGCCGGGGTGCGAGGGGAGTCCCGGATAGTGGACCGCCTTCACGCGCGGATGGCGCTCGAGCGCCCGCGCGACGGCGAGCGCGTTCGCCGAGTGCCGCTCCATCCTGAGGGCGAGCGTGCGCACGCCGCGAAGCACGAGCCACGACGCGAACGGATTGGCGATCGCGCCGAGGATGTGCCGCGCGTGCGCGACCTGCTCGGCGAAATCGTCCCGCCGGGCGAAGACGAGCACGCCGCCCATGACGTCGCTGTGGCCGCCGAGATACTTCGTCGCCGATTGCAGCGTGACGTCGGCGCCGAGAGCCAGCGGGCTCTGGAGCGCCGGGGTCGCGAAGGTGTTGTCGACCACCGTCACGGCGCCGGCCCGCTTGGCGAGCGCGATCGCGCCGGCGAGGTCGACGACCTTGAGGAGCGGGTTGCTGGGGCTCTCGAGCCACACGATACGCGCGGGGCGATCGAGGGCCCGCGCGAGCGCGCTCAGGTCCGACATGTCGACCGTCTCGGTCTCGATCCCCCAGCGATTCAAGTAGTCACGCCCGGCAACGTGGAAACCGTAATAAGCGTCGTCGGGCAGGAGCACGCGGTCGCCGGAGCCGAGGCTCTGGAGAATCGACGTCCCGGCGGCCATCCCCGACGAGAAAACGATCGCCCGCTCGCCGCCGTCCAGGCGCGCGAGTGCCGCCTCGAGCAGAGCGTGCGTCGGGCCGCCCTCGCGCGCGTACTGGACGTCGCCGATGAGCACGAGGCCGGGATCGCGGGCGAACGTGGTCGCGAAATGGATCGGCGGCGCAACGTCGCCGGTCGTGGCATCCGGGTCGGCGGCGTGCACCGCCATCGTCTCGAACTTCATCGTGAGGCCCTCCCACCCTGGGGCGCGGTGCGCGCATCGTAGAGCGATTTCGCCACCGTCGCCGCCACGATCACGATCCCGCCCGCCGACGACCACGCCGACGGGCGCTCGCCGTGGACGAGCCATGCCCAGAGCGGATTGAGCACCGGCTCGGCGAGGAGCAGGAGCGACGCCTCGAGCGCGCCGACGTGCGTGATCCCGGCGGTCAGGAAAACGTAGGCCAGCCCGATCTGGAAGACGCCCAGGAAGCCGACGACCGCGACGTCGCGGAAGGCGATCTGGCCGACGGGGAGCGCGAACGGCATCGCGACGAGGCACGCGATGAGGTTCCCCAGGACGACCGATGCGGCGGCGCCGCCTGACGGCCCTCCCGTTCTCCCGACGAAGCGGAGGCCGGCGATCGTAAGGGCCCAGAAGACTCCCGACAGGAGCGCGATCACGTTGCCCTGCATCGGCTGCGGCGCCGTGATCCTGACCGGCTCGCGCCCGATGAAGAATAGGGCGAGGCCGACGATGAGCACCGCCATGAACGCGACCTCGCGCCGCCGGATCGGCTCGCGGAGGACGAGCGGGCCGATGAGCACGAGGTAGATCGGCGCCGTCGATTGCAGGAAGATCGTGTTCGCTGACGTCGTGAGCTTGTTCGCGAGGACGAAGCAGATCATCGTCGCGGCGTAGCCGATGCCCACGACGAGAGGCCGCACGCCCCATCCGCGTCGCGCCGCGGGCAGCATGAGGAGGACGGCGAGCGCGGCGACCCCCGAACGGAACGACGCGACCTGCCAGCCGGTGAGCGACGTCGCCTTGATGGCGGCGCCGCCCGACGAGAAGAGGATCGCGGCTGCGAGGATCGCCAGGCGCGCGCGCACCGGATGGTTCCAGGGGCCGTCGGAGGCGCGCGTCACGATGCGCACTATACGAAGGCGGTACTACGGCCGCGATAGAGGCTTTGGAGGAAAAAGGGGGCTGTCCCCATTTACAATCGCTCGATGACCGAGCCCGGCCCGCGCTTCGACGGCAACGTTCCGGCGTTCTACGACCGGTTCATGGGGCCGTTCTTCTTCGACCCGTTCGCGAAGGAAACGGCGCGCCGGGTCGCCGCCACGTCGCCGTCCATCGTCCTCGAGATCGCGTGCGGAACGGGGATCGTCACGCGGCGGCTCCGGCAGGCGCTCCCACCGGCATCTCAGATCGTCGCGACCGATCTCAATCAGCCGATGCTCGATTACGCGCGCGCGCGGCTCATGGGCGCCGACGTCCACTGGAGAACCGCCGACGCGCAAGAGCTGCCCTTCAAGAACGGCGCGTTCGACGCGGTCGTCTGCCAGTTCGGTCTGATGTTCGTTCCGGACAAGGAGGCGGCATTCCGCGAGGCGCGCCGGGTCATCCGGCCGGGCGGCGCGCTCGTGCTCGCGACCTGGTGCTCGCTCGACGACAACCCGCCGGCGAGGATCGCGTCGGAGACGCTCGAGCGCCTCTTTCCGGACGATCCGCCGAGGTTCCTCGACATCCCCCACGGGATGCACGACCCGGTCGTGCTCGACCGGCTCGCCCGCGGCGCCGGATTCGATACGGTCGCGGTCGAGCGCGTTGACCTCGAAGCGAGCGCGCCGTCGGCCCGGCACGTCGCGACCGGCCTCGCTCGGGGCACGCCGCTCGCCGGCCTCCTCACCGACCGTGGCGCCGATTTCGACCAGGTGATCGACGCCTTCGCGCGCGGCATGCGTGACGGGGAGGGCGCGGTCCCCTACTCCGCCCCGGTGGCGGCCCTCATCCTGACCGCGACGTAGAATCCCCGGATGATCGGTGCCCTTCTCCTCGCCGCGGCCGCCGCGACGGCGCCGGCCAGGCCCTCGGTCGTGCTCGTCACCCTCGACACGACGCGGGCCGACCACCTCGGCTGCTACGGCTCGACGCGCGCGCTCACCCCGAACATCGACGCGATCGCGCGGTCGGGGGTGAGGTTCGAGAACGCACTCTCGCCGGTGCCGCTGACCCTTCCCGCGCACACGAGCCTGCTCACGGGGCTCGTCCCGCGCCGGCACGGGGTCCGCGACAACGCCGGGTTCAAGCTCGACGCGAAGGTCCCCCTGCTCACCGAGCGGCTCAAGAGCGCGGGGTACGAGACGGCCGCGTTCGTCTCGGCGGCGGTGCTCGATCGCGCCGGGGGCCTCGCGCGCGGCTTCACGACCTACGACGACGGGGTGCGGATCGGTGACAAGCTCGCGTTCAACTACGAGGAGCGCGCGGCGAGCCAGACGATGGAGGCGGTCCTCCCGCGGCTCGCCGAGCTCAAGGCGCCGTTCTTCCTCTGGGTCCACTTCTACGACCCGCACCTCCCCTACGTGCCGCCGAAGCCGTACGCGGCGCGATTCAAGGAACAGCCGTACGACGGCGAGATCGCCTTCATGGATGCGCAGCTCGGGCGGCTCATGGACGCGCTCAAGCGCAAGGGAACGCCGCTCGTCGTCGCCGTCGCCGGCGATCATGGCGAGAGCCTCGGCGAGCACGGCGAAGCGACGCACGGGATCTTCGTCTACCAGGCGACGCAGCACGTCCCGCTCATCCTGCGCGGCCCCGGCCTTCCCGCGGGGACGTCGGTGCGCGCCTGCGTCGGCCTCGTCGACGTTGCCCCGACGATCCTCGATCTCCTCGGCCTCCCCGCGCTCCCCGCGACCGACGGCCGCTCGCTCAAGGGCCTCATGGCGGGCGCCAAGGAACCGGCGCGCGAGTACGAGATGGAGAGCTACTACCCGTCGTTCGCCTACGGGTGGGCGGCGCTCCGCGCGCTCGTCTCGTACCCTTTCAAGTTCATCGACGCGCCGCGGCACGAGCTGTACGAGCTGCCGACCGATCCCGGCGAGAAGCGCGACCTCGTGAAGGCGCGCGCACCCCGCGCGGCGGAGATGGCGGCGTCGCTCGACGCCCGCGCCGGCGCGCTCACCGTCCTCCAGGCCGCGAACGACCCCGACACCCAGGAGCGCCGCGAGAAGCTCGCGTCGCTCGGCTACGTCGGCGGGTCGAGCACGGCCGCCATCGGCGGCCTCGACCCCAAGGACGGGGTGCGTCTCCTCCCCGACCTCGAGGCGGCGCGCCGGTCGATCCAGCTCGGACCGGCGACGGACGCCGTGCCTCCGCTCGAGCGGATCCTGGCGAAGAATCCGGGGAACATCCCGGCGCTCCTGCTCCTGGGCCAGGCGCAGCTCTCGGCCGGCAAGAACGACGAAGCGGTGGCGACCTACAGGAAGGTCAGTGCGACGGCGCCCGGGAACAACCTGGCCTGGTTCGATCTCGGGAACGCGTACGCGACGACCGCGGTCAAGGACGACGCGGCGTTCGCCTCGGCGAAGGCGGCGTGGGACAAGGCGCTCGACCTCGCCCCGCGCCACGCTGACACGTACCTCAACTACGCCTCGCTCCTCGCGACCCGCGGCCAGCCGGAGGAAGCGCGCCAGATGCTCCTCAAGGCACGCGCGCACGACGTCGCCGACCCGACGATCGAGACCGAGCTCGGGATGCTCGAGGTGGCCCGGCGCGACACCGCCGCCGGCAAGGCCGCGCTCGAGCGCGCGATCGCGCTCAACCCCGGACAGGTCGAGGCGCTCGAGGCGCTCGGCAAGCTCACCTACGCCGCCGAGGACTACAAGTCGGCGGCGGGGTTCTACGGCCGGGCGCTCGCGGAGAAGCCGCGGCCGGATCTGGCGAAGACCCTCGGGGCGATCCGCCTCTATCAGCTCGGCGACAAGCCGGGGGCGAAGGCCGCGTTCGAGCAGGCGCTCACCCTCTCGCCCCCCGGCGATCCGGACGTGGCCGACCTTCGCGCTCTCATCGCCGAGCTGTCCAAGTAAAGCTCGTGGACAGGCGCGCGCTCGGCCGTTTCGCTTGGCTGTCGATCGCGGCGGCGGTCGTCACGATCGCGCTCAAGACGGTCGCGTACGTTCTCACGCACTCGGTCGGGCTCTTCTCCGACGCGCTCGAGTCGCTCGTCAACCTGGCCGGCGCGCTCATGGCGCTCGCGATGCTCACCGCCGCCGCGCGGCCGCCGGACGAAGGCCACGCCTACGGCCACGGCAAGGCCGAGTACTTCTCGAGCGTCGTCGAGGGCACCCTGATCTTCCTCGCGGCGATCAGCATCGCCGTGGCGGCGATCCAGCGGATCTTCGTGCCCAAGGCGCTCGAGCAGATCGGCCTGGGGCTCGGCGTCTCGATCGTGGCGTCCGCGATCAACCTCGCGGTGGCGCTCGTCGTCCTCAGCGCCGGCCGGCGGCACCGCTCGATCACCCTCGAGGCGAACGCACGCCACCTCCTGACCGACGTCTACACCTCCGTCGGTGTCGTCGCGGGCGTCGCCGCGGTCGCGCTCACCGGTATCCGGATCCTCGACCCACTGATCGCCCTCGCCGTCGCCGGCAACGTCGTCTGGTCGGGCATCCGCCTCATCCGGATGTCGGTCTCGGGCCTCATGGATGCGGCGCTCCCGCCGGCGGAAATGGCGGCGCTCAAGGCGGCGCTCGAGCGCTACACGAGCCAGGGAATCCAGTACCACGCCCTCCGGACACGGGAGTCGGGCTCCCGCCGGTTCGTCTCGCTCCACGTCCTCGTGCCGGGGGACTGGACGGTCCACCGGGGCCACCGCCTCCTCGAGCGGATCGAGGCGGACATCCGGGGCGCGGTGCCCGACGTGAGCGTCTTCACGCATCTCGAGTCGCTCGACGATCCCGCCTCGTGGGATGATCAGGCGCTCGACCGCCCGGACGGACCCCCGAGGGCCGAACCGCGCTCGAGCTGACGGTGGGGGAAGCCATGGACACGCGCCTGAACCGGATCCGGAAGCGCGTCGCCCGCGAGGGGACGGCGACGCCGGACGACATCGAGGAGCTCGACGCGATCGTCGATCAGGAGGGGCCGACCGCCGAGCGGCTCATCCTCCGCGGCCAGCTCATGCAGCTCGTCGCGGACGAGGAGCCCGACGCGCTCGAAGAGGCGCTCGCCTGCTTCCGCGACGCGGTGAAGCTCGACCCGGAGTCGGCGGAGGCGTACGAGGAGCTGGCGCACTTCCTCGACGACGTCGCCGACGAGCCGGCCGAGGCGGAGACGTTTTTCCGGAAGGCGATCGAGCTGGGCGCGGGCGACTCGGCCCGGGAGGGCCTGCGCGACGTGCTGAGCCAGCTCGGCCGCTCCGAAGAGTAGATGGGGCCGGCGATCCTCGTCGTCTGGTTCGTCGCCGCGCTCGCCGCCGGAGCATCGGGACTCGTCACAAGATTGCAGCCGCCTCTCCCGCAGGCGCTCGTCTTCCTGCTCACGGCCGCCGCGCTGACCGCTTCGTGGTCGGTGCCGTCGCTCAAGCTCTGGGTGAGCGCGCTCTCGCTCGAAAGCCTGGTCGCGGTCCACCTGACACGTTTCGTCGGGATCTACTTCCTCGTCCTCTACGGCGAGGGGAAGCTCCCGCGCGCCTTCGCGGTCCCCGGCGGCTGGGGCGACATCGTGACGGCGTCGTGGGCGCTCGCCCTTCTGGCGCTCGCACGGCCGCTCGCCTCCCGGCGGCGCCTCGTCTACGCGTGGAACCTCTTCGGTCTCCTCGACATCCTCTTCGTCGTCTTCACCGCCGGACGCCTGGCGCGCCTCGACCCCGGCTCGATGGCCGAGCTGCTACGGCTGCCGCTCTCGCTCCTCCCGACGTTCGTCGTCCCGCTCATCATCGCGAGCCACGCCATCGTGCTCGCGAAGCTCCGGACCGGCGGAACGGCGAGCCAGGAGCTGCGCGTCTAAGGAGAATCCCGATGTCGCCCCGATCGATCGCGTTCATCGCCTGCGCTCTCGCCCTCGCCGGCTGCAACTGGACCCCGCCGCCGGAACCGTCGTCGACCGGCGTCCTCAGGATCGACGAAGGGTTCATCGACGCGAACGGCGTGCTCATCTACTACACGGCGTTCGGCGAAGGCGACCCGCTCGTCATCGTCCACGGCGGCCCCGGGGCGTCGCACGACTACCTCCTGCCCGGCCTCCTCCCGCTCGCGCGCACGAACCGCCTCGTCTTCATCGACGAGCGCGGCTCCGGCAAGTCGGAGCGCCTCGAGGATCCCTCGGGCTACACGGTCGAGGCGATGGCCGACGACGTCGAGGCGGTGCGCCGCACGCTCGGCCTCGGCAAGATCAACCTCCTCGGCCATTCCTACGGCGGCGTCCTCGCGCAGGCGTACGCGCTCAAGTACCAGGAGAACCTCGCGCACCTCGTCCTCGCGAGCACCTTCCACAGCACGAAACAACTGAACGCGGTCTTCCGTAAGATGATGGCGGCGATGACTCCCGAGCTGCGCTCACGCATCGAGAAGATGGAGAGGGACGGCCTCTACGGTCACGGGAAGGACTTCGAGAAGAACCGCTACACGAACGAGTACATGACCGCCGCGTGGGGCGAGGGCTACTTCCCGTACCTCTACCGGAAGCATCCCGATCCCGGCTACGACCCCACGAACACGAGCGGCATGTCGTGGGAGCTCTACCGCACCATGTGGGGAAGCCACGGCGAGTACGTCATCGACGGGAACCTCGTCTCGGTCGAGTATGCCGACCGTCTGAAGACGCTCAAGGTCCCGACGCTCATCACCGCCGGCGACCACGACGAGAGCGACCCGTCGATCGCGCGCGACATGCAGACGTGCATCGCGGGCTCGAAGCTCGTCATCCTCCCCGATTCGGGCCACATGACCTTCGTCGACCAGCCGAATCTCTTCAACAAGGCGGTCGACGACTTCCTCCACGGGCGTTGATCGAGAAAGACGCCGCCCCGCGCATCGCCGCGATCGACCTCCTTCGCGGCGCGGCGATGGTCTTGATGGCGATCGACCACGTGCGGGTCTTCTCCGGCGTTCCCGCGGGCGGTCCCGATCCATCGATCTTCTTCACCCGCTGGGTGACTCACTTCTGCGCTCCCATCTTCGTCTTCTTCGCGGGCACGAGCGCGTATTTCTACGGCCTGGCGCACGAGCGCCTCGCGCGGTTCCTCGTCGCGCGCGGAGTGTGGCTGATTTTCTTGGAGCTCACGATCCTTCGCGTCTGCTGGACGTTCAACCTCGACTTCCGGCACTACGAGATGGCGGGCGTCATCTGGGCGATCGGCTGGTCGATGATCGCGCTCGCGGTAGTGTCGAAGCTGCCGCTTCCGGCGATCGCCGTCGTCGGGCTCGGCATCGTGTTCGGGCACAACATCCTCGACGCCAAGGTCGCCGCGATCATCCCGACGCTCGACGGCGGCATCGGCGCGGCGCTCTGGAAGATCCTTTATGTCGGCTTCTCCGCCGGACCGATCCAGGCCGGCCCCGACGGACCCGTCCTCGTCATCCTCTACGCGCTCGTCCCGTGGATCGGCACCATGCTCGCCGGCTACGCGTTCGGGCGCGTGCTCGTGCTGCCGCCCGAGAGACGCAACCGCGCATGCCTCGCGATCGGCGTCGGGGCGATCGTGCTCTTTCTCGCCTTGCGCGGCGCGAACCTCTACGGTGACCCGCGCCCGTGCGGCGCCAAGCCGCCGATGCCCGCCTTCCTCTCGTTCCTCAACACGACGAAGTACCCGGCCTCGCTCCTCTTCCTGCTCATGACGCTCGGCCCCGCGATCGCGATCATGCCGCTCCTCGAGCGGGCCAAGGGCGCGGTGGCGCGCGCGCTCACGGTGTTCGGCCGGGTGCCGTTCTTCTATTACGTGCTCCACATCCCGCTGATCCACGCGCTCGCCTGTCTCGTGTCGCTCGCGCGCGAGGGGCACATCGATCCGTGGCTCTTCGCCAATCACCCGATGGGAAACCCACCGCCGCCCGACGGCTACACATGGAGCTTGCCGCTCCTCTACGGTGTGTGGGCGCTCGCCGTCGTCCTCTTGTGGTTCCCCTGCCGGTGGTTCGCTCAATACAAGCGAACGCACGACGCGTGGTGGCTTCGCTTCGTCTAGTCGACCCGCGCTACCAAAGCTTCGGCAGCGGCTTCCCCGATTCGAGGAACGTCTTCATCGACGACAGCACGATCGGCCAGCCGCGCGAGATCGCGCCCTCCATCTCGGAGCCCGGCTCGAGATCGGCGTGCGTCACCGTCAGCTTGACGACGCCGCGCACCGGCTCGACATCGAACGTCACGCGCGAGTGCTTCGCCGGGTTCTTCTCGTCGGCCGGGAACGCCCAGGTGATGACGATCTTCCGCGGCGGATCGATCTCGACGACCTTGCCGAGGAGCTTGAGCTTCCGCTCGTCATCGGCGGTCCGGTGCTCCCACTTCGATCCGGCCTTCCAGTCCGAGACGTTGTCGTGGTGCCAGTACGCCCGCGTCATCTTCGGGTCGCGGATCGCTTCGAAGACCTTTTCGGCGGTGGATTGGATGTACGTGACGTAGACGAAACGGGGCCGGTCCATGCCTTCCCTCCTTCCACGCGCGCCTTGAGGTCGGCGAGCGCATCGAGACGCTTCCGTTCGTACTTCGACACCCACCGCCCGAGGATCTCGTGCAGGGGCACCGGGTTCAGGTAGTGGAGCTTCTCCCGCCCTCGCCACACGGTCGCCACGAGGTTGGCCTCCTCGAGCGCGTCGAGGTGTTGGGTCACGGCTTGCCGGCTCATCGTCATGTGCCGGCAGAGGTCCCCGAGCGTCTGGCCGTTCTCGTCGTAGAGGGCATCGAGCAGGCGCCGCCGCGCGGGACTGGCGAGAGCGGCGAACACGGCGTCGGCGGACATGAGGGACATTATGCAAGCATTTGCTTGCATGTCAAGTTGTAGCCTGTCGTTGGTGGTTCGTAACTACTGACGACTGACTATCTTTTCTTGGCGAACAACGCCGCGGAGTAGAGGACCGCGATCCCGTAATCGGAGCCGCTGGGCCCGTTGCCGCCGAAGACGGCGGACTGGTAGAGAGCGAACGTCATCGAGAAGTACTCGCGCGGGTCGGTCGTCACCTTGACGCGCGCGCCGGCATAGATGACCGACTGCCAATCGAAGCGGCTCGAGACGTTGAAGACCCGGTCGAGCGCGACGGCGGCGAACGGCGAGACGGTGCGCTCGGGGCGGTAGCCCATTCCAAACATGCCGCCGGCTCCGATCCCGTCCTGCCGCGGCATGTCGACGTTCCAGCGGACCCACGAGAGGCGTGGGCCGGCGGTCCACCACCAGCCGGTCGGGTACGCGGTGCCGAACGAGAGCCCGGCGGCCATGCGGGCGCTGTCGCCGGCGCCCATGACGTCGATGTTGTACTCGTCGAGGAGCGAGACTCCGGCGTAGACCGTCTCGGCCGCGCGCGCGGGAACTGCCGCGGCCATCGCGAGAAGGAGAATGGAAGCAAGGATCCGACGTGGCGACGGCATGGCGCAGCTCTCCCGAGTCGGGGATTCTAACAGCGCGATTTGCGCGCCGACCGTATACTTCCCGCTTCGCATGCGCGGAACCTGGCTCAGCATCCTCCCGGCGACGCTCCTCCTCGCGGCTCGCGCCCTCGCGGCGACCCCGGCGGGGCCGGCGCAAGAGGTCGAGGCGCTGCTCAAGGACGGGAAGGTCGACGACGCCGTCGCGAAGGGCCGGGCGGCGGTAACCCAGCACCCCGACGACGTTGATCTCCGGCTCGCGACGGCCCGCGCCCTGGGCGGTAAGGCACGCAAGCTGACCCACCTCGTCAACGTCAGCGTCTCGCAGGCCGACATCGACAAGGGACAGATCGCGCTCCCCGCCGGCAAGCTCGACGAGACGCCCGTCCAGGTGACCTACGACTCGGCGCTCCTCGAGGAGGCGATCGTCGACCTCGACGAGGGGATCAAGCGCGCGCCGAAGCGCGAGGACATCCGGTTCTTCAAGTGCTTCCTCCTCACCGACGCCTCGCGCCTCGACCGCGCGAAGACCGCGATCGAGGACACGCTCGCCGCGCTTCCCCACACCCCCGAGCTCGCCAAGACGTTGACCACCTTCGCGGCGGAGCGGACGAAGCGCAAGGATCCGGAAGGGGGCGTGACGCTCCTGAATCCGGTCATCAAGGCGTATCCGAACGCCGCCGCGGTCCTCCTCGACTACGGCAACATGCTCACACGCATCGGACGGAAGAAGGAGGCCGACTCCGCCTTCGACCGGGCGGCGGCGCTCAATCCGCAGGACGTGCGCTTCCAGCGCACGCGCGCGACCGCTGCGATGCTCTTCCGCGACTACAAGCGCGCGCAGACGGCGTTCGATGCGGTGTTCCGTGTGAGCAAGGACACGCAGGACCAGTTCGCCTCGTCGGTCGCCGCCTACGGGATCGACCCCAAGGCCTCGGCATCGCTCATGCGCGACCTCGCCCTTCCCTCGGCGTCGGGCGACTCGGCGGTCGAAGATCTCGCGCACTCGTTCGACGTCGTCTCGACGGCAGGGCCGGCGTCACCCGCCGCGATGAGCCTCGCGCACCGGCTCGTCGACCAGAAGCAGCTCGTCCTCGTGATCCCGGTGCTGGACCGCGCGATCAAGGCGAACCCGAAGCTCACCGAGGCGCAGACGATGCTCGCGAAGGTCTTCAGCGACCTCGGATGTCCGAAGCTGGCTCCGGGTGCAGCCGCGGCTCACTGACGAGCAGGCGCGCCTCCCAGGCGCGCAGACAAACCGCGGTCGCAAGGAGGAGCGCCCCCGTCCCCTGGTGGAGAGTCGTGATCGCGACCTTCCAGTCCAGGGGCATCGTGCCCTGCTCGAACGCGCCCCGTACGATCCACGCCGAGAATCCGAGCATGAGCTGGAACCCCGTGCCGTAGATCAGGAGGAGGCCGAGGCGCTTGAGGATCGGCTCGTTCGGGTGGAACCCCCACGCGCGCGCCCCGGCGGCGATCGCGATCCCCGCGGCGACGAACGCCATGACGATGTGCATCATGAGCCCGAGGCTCAGGTGGCGCTGCACCGCGCCGAGCGCGATCTGAACGACGAGGGCGGCGACGGCGAGGGTGGCGATCGCGCGATCGCCGCCCGCGCTCGCGGTACGCTCGGGGTCGCGGTCGCTCCGCCAGGTCCGGCTCAGGACGACCGCGATGACGACGAGGAGCGCGAGAAAGATCTGCGCGGTCACCCCGTGGACGACGGCGAGGTAGAGGTTCGTCTGGGTCACGCGCAGGCCACCCAGGATCCCCTGCACGACGACGAGCGCCAGCGCAGCGAGGGCGAGCCGCTTGACCCACCCGCGCCGCTCGGTGAAGAGGACGCGGAGGGCGAGCGTGAGCGTGGTCAGGCCGACGAGCGCGCCGAGCAGGCGGTGGGCGTGCTCGTAGTAGATCCCGCCGGTCATCCGCGAGAACGGGTAGAGGAACATGTTGTAGCCGTACGAGGTCGGCCAGTCGGCGACGGCGAGACCCGCCTTGTTGCTGGTGACGAGGCCACCCGCGACGACGAGAAGAACGGTCGCCGCGACCGCGACGACAGCGAGGAGCGCGGTCCAGTCCGCCGCCTCGCGCGAGGCCTTCTTCCGGCGCACGCCCAGGAGCGCTCCCGCCCCGGCGACCGCCGCCGAGACGAGGATCGACCCCGGCACGAACAGTCCAGCCGCCGGGACGAGCGCGTTCGGGCTCTCGGTCTTCGTGAGGAAGCTCCCGAGGACGAGCAGGTTCAGGAGGCCGCTCGAAGCGCCGGTGAGAACGCCGCCCCAGACCCCGTGATCGCCGATCGCCCCCGCAGCGCGTCCGCCGAGGAAGAGGACGGCGAGCAGCCCGGCCAGCACGACGCTCGACGGGGCGAGCACGACCGGGAGGCGCCCGACGTACGCGACCGCCCACAGGGCGACGGTGGTGCCGAACGCGAGTGCCAGGACGTCGCCGTAGCGGCGCGTGTCGCTCATGGGCGCGGCATTGTAGCCTCTCGGGCATGGGCGGACCCAAAGCGCGCCTCTTCACCTTCTCGAGCGGCGGTTGGGTGCTCGCCCTCGCCCTCGTCCTCACGCTCGGCGGCACGCTCTGGAACCTGCGAAGCCTCCTCGATCCGTCGCGCATCCGTCCGCGCGGCGACGGCCGCGACCCGGCGAGCTACGGCTTCGATCTGGCGAGCGCGACGATCCCGCGCGCGACGATCGCCGCCTCGGGGATGGTCGCGGATGCCCTCCCGGCGCTCGAGCATCCGGCGACTCTCGCCGCATCCGAGCTCCCCGAGAAGTACCTCGTCCGTGACGACAAGGTCATCGGCGTCGTCCTGAACGGCGAGGCCCGCTGTTACCCGCTCCGTGTCGTCGCGTGGCACGAGATCGTCAACGACGTGGTCGGCGGGATTCCGATCGCCGTCGTCGATCACCCGCTCTCGCACGCGATCGCCGTCTTCGACCGGCGCGCCGGCGGGGAGACGCTCGACTTCGGCGTCAGCGGCCTGCTCCACCAGTCGACGCTCCTCATGTTCGACCGGAGGGAAAGCCACCGCGGCGAGAGCCTGTGGAGCCCGCTCCTCGCGCGCGCCGTCGCGGGTCCCCAGGCGGCGAAGGGAACCAGGCTCACCGTGCTCCCCGTCGCGCTCGCCCGCTGGGACGACTGGTCGCGCGCCTGGCCCAAGACGCGCGTCCTCGCTCCGATCGTCGCCGAGCGCGACCGGTACGACCAGGACGTCTACGGGACGTACGCCGGCTCCGACGCCCTCAAATTCCCGGTCGATCCGCTCCCGCCGAGGGACGGCCGCCCTTGGAAGGCGGTCGTCTTCGCCGATCCCGCGGGGACGCTCAAGGACGCCGCCGTCGATCCCGCCGGGACGCGGACGGAGGTGGTCGGACCGTCGGGGACGACGCCGGTCCCCGGGACCTTCGCCTACTGGTTCGCCTGGTACGCGACCCGCGGGCCGAGCTGAGGGGAGACCAGCTCCTCGACGTACGGCACGATCGCCTCGGCGGCCCGCACGCAGTCGGGGATCCCCACGGCACCCGCGGCGCCGCCGACGACGAAGAGGCCCTCGTGCCGCTGGACGCCATGGACGAGGCTCTCGAGGCCGCGGCCGGGTGCGTACTGCGGGATGGCGCGGGGATGGCGATGGACGCGCGTCGACTCCGGCGTTGCGGTGAGGCGGAGCACCGGCACGAGCGCGCGATGCGCCGTCTCGGCGAGACCGGCGTCGTCGTGGTCGAGGATCTCGGGCCGTGTTGCGCCCCCCATGAAGACACGAAGCACGGTGAAGCCGGCCGGAGACCGCCCGCGGAATTTCTCGCTCACGAAGCTGCACGCGAGGATCGGTGACCTTTCGGTCCTCGGCACGAAGAACCCGAAGGAGCGGAGGGGCGCGCGCACGTCCTCGGCCCGGTAGATCAGATGCACCACCGCCGACGACGCGTACGGGAGCTCGTCGAGAATCGCCGCGACGTCGGCGTCGAGGTCGCTCACGATCCTCGCGATGTCGTACGCCGGGCACGCGAACACGACCGCGCTCGCGGTGATCGCTTCACCGCCTTCACCGTGAACGCTGAACTGTCGACTACGAACCTCTTCGATCTTGGCGACTCTGAACCCGGTGCGCACGTGCAGCCCAGCTGCCAACGCCTCGATCAGGCTCCCCATCCCGTGGCGCAGCGCGACGAACGCTCCGCCGCCGGTGCCGTGCCCGAACGGGCGCGCGCCCCGCGCACGCATCGCTTTCTTCAGTCCTCGGGTGACGCTCCCGTGCTCGTGCTCGAGATCGAGGAAGCGCGGCATCGTGAGGCTGAGACTCAGGTGCTCGGCATCGGCGGTGTACAGCCCCGCGATGACCGGCTCCGCGACCCGCTCGAGGACCTCGCGCCCGAACCGCCGGGTCACGAACGACGACAGGCTCTCGTCTGTGAGATGGTCGGCACGGGGCACGAGCGGCTCAATGAGGAGGCGCAGCTTCCCCCAGGGCGAGAAGAGAGGAGAGCGGAGGACCGGCCCGATGCGCGTCGGCGCCATCATGAGAAATCCGTCGGGAACCGGGACGAGCCTGCCGCGGTGGAGGATCTCGGTGCCGCCCTTCCGCGCCGAAATCCCGTCCAGCTCCTCCGCCAGCCCCAGCGCACGGCAGAGCTCGATCGCCCACGGCTTCTGCGTGAGCAACGTGTCGGCGCCCCCTTCGAGCAGGAAGCCGCCGTCGTGTTCGGTCCTCACCTGGCCGCCGAGGGTGCGCTCGGCCTCGAGCACGACGACCGGAACGGCCGGGTGAAGGCGCCGCGCGACGGCGAGGCCGCTGACCCCGCCGCCGATGACGACGACCGGAGCGCTCATAGCCCGCGGCCGGCCGCTTCGCGCGCGATCGCGACGACGCCGTCGGCCCAGAAGTCCTCGGCATTGACGGCCGGGACGACGCGCAACTCTTCGCCGCCGTGCTCGCGGAAGCTCGCCGCGGCGCGGATCCCGAGCTCCTCCAAGGTCTCGAGACAGTCCGCGACGAACGCCGGGCTCAGGATCGCCGCCCGCTTCACGCCGCGCTTTGCAAGATCGATGATGATCTCGTCGGTGTACGGGCGGATCCACGGCGTGCGCCCGAGGCGCGACTGGAAGCACACGATGCGCTTCTCGGCGGGGAGCCCGAGCCGGTCCGCGAGCGCGCGCGCGGTCGCGAGGCACTGCGCCCGGTAGCACCACCGATTCGCGTCCACGAGGGCGTCGCAGCAGCTCTCGCTCTTGAAGCAGTGGTTTCCCGTGGGGTCGCTCTTGATGCACTGCCGCTCGGGGAGTCCGTGGAAGCTGAAGAGGACGACCTCGGCGCCGGACCCCTCGATCGTGCGCGACGCGACGCGCGCGCAGGCGTCGATGTAGGCGGCGTGATCGAAGAACGGCGGCACCACGTCGAGCGTCGGCGTGTTCCAGAGCTTCCCCGCCTCGTGATAGACGACCTCGAGCGCCGACCCGGTCGCCGCGGAGCTGTACTGCGGGAACATGGGGAACACGACGATGCGATCCGCCCCGCGATCGATGAGCCGGCGGAGCGCGTCGGCGATCGACGGCTTCCCGTAGCGCATCCCCAACTCGACCGGAACTCCGTTGAGGCGCGCCCGCACCTTCTCGGTCAGGTCGAGGCCGTGGAAGAGGAGCGGCGACCCGCGCTCGGTCCAGACCTTCTCGTACGCCTCCCCCGATTTCTTCGGCCGGAACGGCAGAATGATGAAGTTGAGGAAGATGAAGCGCAGCACCGGGTTGACGTCGATCACGCGCGGGTCCGACAGGAACTCGCGCAGGTAGCGGCGCACGTCCGCCGGCTTCGGCGAATCGGGGGTCCCGAGGTTGACGAGAAGGAGCCCGGTCGGCGTGGACATCCTCAATGCTCCGCCATCTGCCGGAGCACGTGCTGAGCCCTGTTGAAGACCTCGTCGAGCCCCATGTCGTCGGTGCCGTAATAGCCGCGGATGCCGCCGCTGCCGTCGACGAGGACGACCTTGCCGGTGTGGGCGATGTCGAGCGGCTCCGGCGGCGTAGGAGGCGCGGCCTGGAGCGGCGTCTTGAAATCGTCGACGACGACCCGGCGGATCGCGGCGCCGTCACCCGTCAGAAGGGTCCATCGATCCCACTTCACGCCGAGGTCCTTCCCGTACGCGCGCAGCGTCTCGGGGCGGTCGTGCTCGGGGTCGACGGTGATGCTGACGAGATGGACCCCTTTGATCCCGCGCTGCTCGAACCCGTCCTGAAGGCGCGCCATGCCGTGCATGATCGCGGGGCAGATCGAGCGGCAGCTCGTGAAGAAGAAGCTCACGACGTAGATCTGGCCCTTCAGGTCGGCGCTGCCGAACGGGCGGCCATCCTGGTCCACGAGCGTGAAGTTGGGGACCTCGCCGATCACGGGGGGCGGCTCGGGCACGTGGCGCAGGAGCGGCCGGATCGCGGTGAGCGAGACGATGCCGATCAAGAACCCCCAGACGAACGGGTTCCGCAAGACCTCGCGCACCGTCATGACGGCGGGAGAAGCTGCTCGAGGATCGTCGCGTACTTGTACTGCCGGAGCTGCTGGCGGGCGTTCAGGAGCACCAACAGGATGATGACCGCCCGCGGGCCGACATCGAACTTGTGGCCGATGAAGAACCAGGTGGAGTAAAGGACGATGAGGAACGCCGCGACGATGAGAGCGGCGGTCGACATCCAGAAAAACAGCCGCTTGCGGCGCACGGCCCGCCGCGCGAAACGCTCTTCGATTTCGGTCATGACCCCCAGGTTATTCGGGAGCGGGGGCGTTCTTCAAGTAGTGGTCGACCGAGAAGCGGCCGGGGCCCCAGATCAGGAGCACGACGAGCAGGAACAAGACGAGGGCGGTGAACTCGAGGCCCTGGTTCTCCTTGAAGAGCCCCTGGTCGAAATAAACGAAGAAGACGGCGCCAAAGAGCACGGGGACGTTCGCGATGATCGCCGTCCGGGTCCAGAGGCCGAGGGCCATCATCAAGCCGCCGCCGATGTGGGCGATCGGGATGTAATGGGTGAGGAGGAAGGCGAGCGGCTGGAATCTCTCGGACGTCATGAGGAGGCTCGACAGGGCCTCCATGTTGGTCAGGAAGAGAATCCCTTTCACGAAGAGCCCGATGCCGAGGTAGATCCTCAAGAGGTCGAAGCAGATGTCCTTCTTCGACTCGAGCCCGCGGAGCGTATCGGACCAGGCCGACATCGCACATCCCCCCTTGGTCATCACGCGAAAGCGCGGCCGAGTATAGGACCAACGTCGGAGCGCCATTTCTCCTTTTTTTGAGTCTTGACCCCTGTCCTTCCGGACGCTTAGACTCGCCGACCCGAGGATTCCAGACCGAGGTTGTCGACAATAGGGAGGCCGGGCGAAAGCGGCGGCCCCTTTGGCTCTCTGGGGTGATCGCGCTTGGCCCAACCATTCCCCCGCTGGTTCAACAAGCTTCCCCTGGTCGTCGCCGTCGCCGGCATCGCCGCGCCCGTGCTCGCGACCGCCGGGATCTGGTACTGGGGCTCGCCGAAGTTCAGCGACGTCGGCTACCGCCCGATCCAACCGGTCCCCTATAGCCACAAGCTCCACGCCGGCGATCTCGGCCTCGACTGCCGCTACTGCCACGCCTCGGTCGAGATCTCGGACGTCGCGAACGTGCCGCCGACGCAGGCGTGCATGAACTGCCATCGCCTCGTGAAGCGTGACAGCCCCGTGCTCGCCCCGATCCGCGACAGCGCGTCGACCGGGCGGCCAATGCACTGGATCCGCGTCCACAAGCTCCCCGACTACGCCTACTTCACGCATCGCGCGCACATCGCCGCCGGGATCGGCTGCGTCACCTGCCACGGCCGCATCGACCAGATGGAAGTCGTCACGCAGAACCAGCCGCTCTCGATGAGCTGGTGCCTCGACTGTCACCGCAACCCCGCCCCGAACCGCAGGCCGGTCTCGGAGGTCACGAACATGAAATGGGCTCCGCCGAAGGATGCCGAGGCATTCGCGGCGAAACTCTCGAGCGAGCACCCGGTCCACCCGCCGGAGAAGTGCTCCGGGTGCCACCGATGAACGGGAATTACTGGCGCTCCCTCCGCGACCTGGCGGGCGACGACGCGGTCCGCGAGCAGCAGTACCGCGAGTTCCCCGAGGGGGCGTCGGAGCTTCCCGAAGGGATCACGCGGCGCGAGATGATGATGATGTTGGGGGCGTCGCTCTCGCTCGCCGGCCTTGCGGCGTGCCGGCGGCCGGTCGAGCACATCGTCCCGTACGTCACGGCTCCGGAGGAGATCGTCCCCGGCATTCCCCGCCGGTACGCGACCACGATGCCGTTCGGCCGGAGCGCCTACGGCCTCGTCGTCGAGAGCCACGAAGGGCGGCCGACCAAGATCGAGGGGAACGAGCTGCACCCCGCGTCGCAGGGGCGCTCGAGCGTCCGCATGCAGGCGGCGCTCCTCGGCCTCTACGATCCGGATCGCCTTCAGACCCCGCGCCACGGCGGCGAGCCGGCGACTTGGACCGACTTCGTCACCGCGTGGACCGGGATCGACAAGGCGCTCGCGGCGGACGGAGGGGCGAGCCTCGCCGTCGTTCTCGGCTCTTTCGCGTCGCCGACGAAGGCGCGCCTCCTCGCCCATCTCAGGGAGAAGTACCCGCGCGCGCACGTCGCGGTGTACGAGGCGGTCTCGGACGAGAACGTCCTCGCCGGCGTCGAGTCGGCGACGGGCGTTCCGTTGCAGCCGGCTCTCCATGTGGAAAAGGCGGCGGTCCTCCTGACGATCGGCGCCGACGTCTTCGGGAACGACCCGGAGGACGTCTACCAGATCACCGGCTACGCGATGGGGCGCCGCTCGGGAATCGACGGCAACCTGATGAGCCGCCTCTGGGCGGTCGAGTCGGAGTACACGCTCACCGGCGGGATGGCCGACCACCGCGCGCGCCTGCGCGCCTCGCAGTACCCGGCGTTCCTGGGCGCCCTCGCCGACAAGCTGAGCGCCAAGGGGGTGGCCGGCCTCCCCAGGGCCGGCGCGACCGTCGAAGGCATCGATGCCAAGTGGCTCGACGCGCTCGCCGCCGATCTTGCCGGGCATCGGAGCCACGGCCTGATCGTCGCCGGCGCCGAGCAGCCCGCCGCCGTCCACGCGGCGGTCATGGCGTTGAACAACGCCCTCGGGAACGTCGGCTCAACGGTGCTCTACCACGTGCCGGTCGACGCCGCCCTTCCTTCGCGCGCCTCCCTCGCCTCGTTGGCGTCGGCGATGGGCGCGGGTCAGGTGAAGACGCTCGTCGTCCTCGGCGGCAACCCCGCTTACGACGCTCCGGCGGAGCTCGGGTTCGCCGAGGCGATGGCGAAGGTCGAGACGAAGATCGTGCTCGCGACCCACTTCGACGAGACCGCCCGCAAGGCGACCTGGGCGATCCCCGCCGCGCACTTCCTCGAGAGCTGGGACGACGCCCGCGCGATCGACGGCACGGCGTCGGTCGTCCAGCCGCTGATCCTGCCGCTCTTCGCCGGCAAGAGCGTCGTCGAGATGCTCGGCCTGATGACGACCGGCAAGGAGGCCTCGGCCCACGACCTCGTCCAGGAGAGCTGGAAGGAGATCCTCGGCGCCGCCGACTTCGAGAGGAAGTGGAACCGCGTCCTCCACGACGGCGTGCTGCCGAACAGCTTCACCGCGCAGGTGACGCCTTCGGTGGCCTACAAGACGAGTCAACAGTCGACAGTCGACAGTCAACAGTACGAAGTCCACTTCAGGCCGTCGCCGTACGTCCACGACGGACGCTTCTCCAACAATGGGTGGCTCCAGGAGCTGCCCGATCACGTGACCAAGCTCACGTGGGACAACCCGGCGCTCCTCTCCCCCGCGACCGCGCGAAAGCTCGGCGTCGCCGACGAGGGCCTCGTCAAGGTGACGGTGCGCGGGAAGTCGGTCACCCTTCCTGTGGCGATCGTGCCGGGCCAGGCCGACGGCACCGTCGTGCTCACGCTCGGCTACGGCCGCACCGGGCTCGGGCGGATCGCCGACGGCGTCGGCGAGAACGTCTACCCCCTGCGCTCGGCTGCGGCCCCCGCGTTCGACGGCGGCTCGATCGACAGGGTGGACGGGACGAAGCTCCTCTCCGCGACCCAGGAGCACGGGAGCATGGAGGGGCGCCCCATCTTCCGCGAGGGGACGCTCGAGGAGTTCAAGAAGGATCCCGCGTTCGCCCAGGAGAAGGTCGAGGTGCCGCCGCTCCTCTCGATGTGGAAGGAGAAGGCCTACGACAAGGGCCACCAGTGGGGGATGACGATCGACCTCAATCAGTGCGTCGGCTGCAACGCGTGCGTCGTCGCCTGCCAGAGCGAGAACAACGTCCCGATCGTCGGCAGGGAGCAGGTGCGGCGCAACCGCGAGATGCACTGGATCCGCGTCGACCGCTATTTCGAGGGAAGCGAAGCCGCGCCGCGCATGGTGTTCCAGCCGATCCCCTGCATGCAGTGCGAGAACGCGCCGTGCGAGCAGGTCTGTCCGGTCGCGGCGACCGTCCACGACGACGAAGGTCTGAACGTCATGGTCTACAACCGTTGCATCGGCACGCGCTACTGCTCGAACAACTGCCCGTACAAGGTGCGCCGGTTCAACTTCTTCAACTACACCAAGGACACTCCCGAGGTCTTGAAGCTCGCGCAGAACCCCGATGTCACGGTGCGCTCGCGCGGCGTCATGGAGAAGTGCACCTACTGCACGCAGCGGATCAATCGCGCCAAGCTCGACGCGCGCCTCGCGGGGCGGGATCTCAAGGACGGCGACGTCGTGACTGCGTGCCAGCAGGCCTGCCCCGCCGGCGCGATCGAGTTCGGCGACCTCCTCATGCCCGACACGAAGATCGGGAAGCTCAAGGCCGAGCCGCGGAACTACGCGCTCCTCGCCGAATTGAACAGCAAGCCGCGCACGACGTACCTCGCCCGGGTCCGCAATCCGCACCCGGATCTGGAGACGGCGTGAGGCGCGCGGCCGCGGTGACGCTCGTGACCGTGATGACCGCAGGGTGCGGCATCCTGCGCGGCTGCACGTCGAGCGAGCCGCCGCGCCACCCGAACCCGAGCATGGACGATCAGCCGAAGCTCTTGGCGCAGAACGAAAGCGCGTTCTTCTATGACGGCTCGGGGATGCGGCCTCCCGTCCCGGGAACGGTCGCGCGCGGCGAGCTCAGGGAGAACGACGCATTCTTCCTCGGCAAGGGTCCCGACGGAAAGCCGGTCGCGACGATCCCGGTGCCGGTCGACGACACGTTCCTTTCGCGCGGGCGCGCGCGCTACGCGATCTACTGTCAGCCCTGCCACGACCCGCGCGGCGACGGCAAGGGGATCCTCTTCACGCGCGGCAACGTCCCGACGGCGTCGTTCCACACCGACAAGGTGCGCGGCTATCCCGACGGGCAGATCTTCGACATCATCACGAACGGGTCGGGGCTGATGCCGGCGTACAAGTGGCCGATCCCGCCCGCCGACCGCTGGGCGATCATCGCGCACGTCCGCGAGCTCGAGAAGGCGCGGACGGCAGGGTCGACCGCCGCGGGGGCGCAGCCATGACGAGCTGGAAGCTCAAGGCGTTCGCTGCCGCGGTCATCGCCGTCGTCGGCCTCCTCGCGGTCGGGCGGATCGCCGTCTACATGGTCGGCAAGCACGAGTACAAGCAGCCCGCGCGCGCCGCCGCGCAGGCTCCGGACACGACACCGCGCGAGAAGGGGATCGCCGACGAGCACACGGCCCAGGAGAACGCCGACAAGGCGAAGCCTTACGTCGAGGCCGAGTACCGGACGTTCCCGGTCGTCGGGAGCCGTGTCGCGATCTGGGTCGTCGCGCAGCTCCACCTGCTCTTCGCGGCGTTCGTGCTCGCCGTGCCGATCTTCGCGCTCATCATCGAGTTCATCGGCTACAAGACCGGGGACAAGCGGTACGACCACCTGGCGCAGGAGTTCACGCGCCTCCTCTCGGTGTCGTTCTCGTTGACGGCGACCTTCGGCGCGTTCCTGACGTTCATGCTCATCGCGCTCTACCCGAAGTTCACGAACTACCTGATGAGCGTCTTCTCGCCGACCTTCCTTCCCTACGTGCTCCTGTTCTTCCTCGAGGCCGGGTTCCTCTACACCTACTACTACGGCTGGGGGAAATTCTCCCCGCGCATCCACCTGCTCCTGGGCCTCGGCCTGAACGTCGTCGGCACCTGCATCATGCTGATCGCCAACGCGTGGCTGACGTTCATGACGTCGCCCAACGGGGTGTCGGAGAAGGGCGCGCTGATCTCGACCTGGGACGCCGTCCGCAACTACACGTGGATGCCGATCAACGTCCACCGCTTCATCGCGAACATCGCCTTCGGCGGCTCGATCGCCGGTGCGTACGCGGCCTTCAAGTACCTCTCCGCGAAGACCGACGAGGAGCGCGCGCACTACGACTGGATGGGCTACATCGGGAACTTCGTCGCGATCAGCGGCTTCCTGCCCCTCCCCTTCGCCGGCTACTGGCTCGCGAAGGAGATCTACGCGTACTCGCAGACCCTGGGGCTCACGATGATGGGCGGCGCGTTCTCGTGGCTCTTCATCATCCAGGCGGTCCTCATCGGGAACCTCTTCCTCGGCGCGAACTACTACCTGTGGCTCGGGATGGGGCGCGTCGAGGGGGTGAACCCGTTCCAGAAGTACATCAAGTGGCTGCTCCTTGGGGTCGCCGCGTGCTTCATGGTCTGGGCAACCCCGCACTCGATCATCGCGACGGTCTCGGAAGTGCGTGCGATGGGCGGCTCGACCCACCCGATCCTGACCTTCCTCGGTGTCATGTCGGCGAAGAACACCGCCGTCAACATCCTCATCCTGACGACCTACATGAGCTTCCTGCTCTACCGCCGCACCGGGAAGGTCCCGACCGTGTCGTGGGCGCGTGCGGGGAACACCGCGCAGCTCTCGATCTTCGCCGCGGCGGCCGCCTTCGTGATCTTCCTCGGCGTCTACGGCTACTTCGTCGAGGCGACGGTCCGCATCAAGCTGTCGGTGCCGCAGGTCAGCTCGGTCCTCTTCACCATGATCTCGGTGACGATCATCGACGTCTTCATGTACCGCAAGGCGCAGAACACCGGCGTCGTCCACTGGGGAAAGATCCCGGTGATCTCGCAGTACGTCCTCATCTTCATCGCCGTCACCTTCACCTGGCTCATGGGTCTGATGGGTTACGTCCGCTCCGGCCTTCGCCAGCACTGGCACGTGTACGGCGTCATGCGTGACACCTCGGTCGACGCCTTCACGCCGACCCTCGGCTTCGCGACGAAGGTCGTCTCGGTGACCGTCCTCATCTTCTTCGCGCTCATCGGCTTCGTCTTCTGGCTCGCGAGCCTGCACGACAAGCGAGACTGGGAGGCGAAGGGCGTTTCAGAGGGGACAGTCCCCTTGAAGACGGGGACAGTCCCCATGGGCGAGGAGGCGAAGGCGTGATCGACAAGATCCCCTCGCCGCTCAAGATCGGCGTGCTCGTCGTCGCGACGACGTCGTTCTACATGTACGTCGGCCAGATGGTCCCGCAGAAGGAGGTCTACCCGCCCGTCGAGGTCGTCCTCAAGGCCGACATGACCCCCGCGGAGATGGCGAAGACCGGCCGCGAGATCATGGACGGGAAGGGCCTCTGCTTCACCTGCCACACGATCGGCAAGAAAGAGGGCCCGTTCCGCTTCCCCGATCTCGACGGCGTCGACGTGCGCGCGAAGACGCGGAAGCCCGGCTATTCCGACGTCGACTACATCGCCGAGTCGATCTACGACCCGAACGCCTTCATCGTGCCGGGGTTCAACCCGGGGATGCCGGTCATCAACAAGCCGCCGATCGGCCTGACCGACCAGGAGATCCTCTGCGTCATCGCCTACCTCCAGACGCTGGGCGGGCAGACGACCGTCACGATGCAGACGAAGATCAAGTTCCAGACCGGGCATGACACGGCGGAGGCGAAGCCATGAAGCTCATGGTCGTCCTGCCGCTCCTGGCCGCGATCCTCGCTCTCCGCTTCATGAAGGCGAACCTCTTCACCTGGATCGCGACGATCTGGGTGGCCTTCTTTATCGCCGTCCGCTTCGGTTTTTCCGTGCCGATTCCCTCGTCGGTCGTCGGCATCTACGTGAGCGTCGCGTCGATCGCGCTCTTCACCTACGTGACGTCCGACCGCGGGCGCCTCAAGGCCTTCGTCGCACCGCTCGTGCGCCTCATGACCGAGAAGCGTTACACGATGCTCCTCGCCCTCGTCGTCCTCCTCGTGCCGACGCTCGTCGCGGGGAACGTCTACCGGACGATGTCGGCCGCGGTCGAGGGGCCGTTCTTCTCGCGCACCGTCCACCCGGCGCCGCCGGCCGAGATCACCGTCCACGACAAGAAGTTCGACATGATCACGCTCCAGAATCCGTTCCGGCCGCTCGAGAAGGACAACCCGGAGCAGTTCAAGGTCCATCTCCAGAACGGACGGAAGGTCTATTACCAGAACTGCGTCTTCTGCCACGGCGACAGCATGGCGGCGAACGGGATGTTCGTGCACGCGCTGAACCCGATCCCGACGAACTTCACCGACAAGGGCACGATCGCGATGCTCCAGGAGTCGTTCCTCTTCTGGCGCATCTCGAAGGGCGGCCCGGGGCTTCCCGAAGAGGGCGGGCCGTGGGACACCGCGATGCCGGCGTGGGAGCACTTCCTCACGGAAGACGAGATCTGGGACGTCGTCCTCTTCGTCTACGACTTCACCGGCCAACGACCGCGCGCCCGCGACGAGTCGGAGAAGCCCAAGTGAAGCGCGCGCTGGCTCTCCTCGTCGTGACGGCGGCCGCCTCGGCGGCGCTCGCGGCGTCTGCCGACCTCGGCAGTGACGCGCAGCGCACCAAGGGCAAGGAGCTGTACGGGAAGTTCTGCTCGCAGTGCCACGGCGACACCGGCGCGGGCGACGGCGTCGCCGCGGTCCACCTCCATCCGCTCCCCCGCAACTTCACCGCCGGCAAGTTCAAGATCCGCACGACGCCGTCGGGCGCGATGCCGACGACGCAGGATCTCAAGAACATCATCAAGAACGGGATGCCGTACTCGTCGATGCCGGCGTGGCCGAATTTCAGCGACGACGAGCTGACGTCGCTCGCCTACTTCGTCAAGAGCTTCTCGGCCGACTTCTCGAACCCGGACTTCCTGAAAGACCCGGTACAGCTCCCGTCGGCGCCGTCGTACTCGAAGGACTCGGCGGAGAAGGGGCGCAAGGTCTACGAGGCGACCGGCTGCATCTCGTGCCACGGCAACCTCGGGCGCGGCGACGGCACCTCGGCCCCGACGCTCAAGGACGACCTCGGGCACCCGATCCACCCGGCCGACTTCACGCAGCGCTGGACGTTCCGCGGCGGCCCGACGCGCGAGGACATCTTCCGCACGATGACGACGGGGCTGAACGGCACGCCGATGCCCGCGTTCGGCGACGCGCTCAAGCCCGAAGAGCGCTGGGCGATCACCGACTACATGTACTCGCTCGGGAGCGGCGACGACCCGCACTACGCGAGCCTGATCCATGTCGCGCACGTCGACGACACGATCGACGTCGCCAAGGGCGCCGCGCTCTTCGAGAAGGCCCCGCTCGCGCGTCTGCCGCTCCTCGGTCAGATCACGGAGCCGGGGCGTGAGTTCCACCCGCAGGCGACCTCGATCGAGGTCCGCGCGATCTACGACGCCGACTCGGTCGCCCTCCTCCTCCAGTGGGACGACATGAGCGCGCAGAAGACCGGGACGAACTCCCCCGCGCTCAAGGTCCCGATCGAAGAAGAATCGAAGCCGGTCGAGGCCCCCGGCGCCGAAGCCGCGGCCGCAGGCGGCGCCCAGAAGACCGACGAGTGGGGCCAGCCGATCGAAGAAAAGCCGGCGGAGAAGAAGGCCGCCGAGAAGCCCAAGGAAGAGGACGTTTGGGGCGAGAACACGCCGGCCGCAGGCGCCGCCGCCGGACCGGCCTCGACGTACTCCGACGCCGTCGCGGTCCAGCTCCCCATGACGATGCCGTCGGGCGTCCGCAAGCCGTACTTCATCTTCGGCGACGACGCGAACCCGGTCGACCTCTGGTTCGTCGACCTCGCGAAGGGCACCGCCTCGCAGTGGGTCGGGAAGGGCAGCGCCTCGGTCGAGCAGGCCGAAGCGGCCGATGTCACCTCGACCGCCACGTACCAGGACGGCCAGTGGTCGGTGATCCTGAAGCGCTCGCTCCATCCGGACGGCGGCGGCGTCACGTTCACGCAGGGCGCCTTCGTCCCCGTCGCCTTCTCGGTATGGGACGGCTTCAGCAACGATCGCGGCAACAAGCGCGCACTGTCCGCCTGGTTCTCCCTCTACGTCGAGCCCGAGCACGTGGCCTCTCCGATCGGCCCGATGCTCAAGGCCGGCCTGCTCGTCTTCGCTCTCGAGATCTTGGTCGTCGTGCTCGTTCGGCGACGTCAGACCGCCTAGGAGATTCGCGATGTATCAGTCGATCTACGTCCCCGTCGACAACTCCGACTACAGCAACCGCGCCGTCGACGCCGCGCTCGACCTCGGCCGCGCCTTCAAAGCGAAGCTGACGGGCTGCCACGTCTACGCCGCCAGCATGCACGACTACCGCTTCCGCCAGATGGAGTACACGCTCCCCGAGGAATACCTCGACGAGACCGAGCTCGAGCGGCAGCGCAAGATCCACGACTCGCTCATCACGATGGGCCTCAAGCTCATCTCCGAGAGCTACCTCGACGGCATGGCGAAGCGCTGCAAGGCGGACGAGCTCGATTTCACGCCGCGCATGATGGACGGCAAGCACCACGCGGAGATCGTGAAGGACATCCAGGACAGCCCGCACGACCTCATCGTGCTCGGCGCCCTCGGCATCGGCCGCGTCCGCGACAGCCAGATCGGCTCCGTCACCGAGCGCGTCACGCGCACCGTGAACCGCGACATCTGGGTCGTGAAGCACCTCCCGAGCGGCGACGAGAAGCAGGGCGACACGATCCTCGTCGGCATCGACGGTTCCCCGCAGAGCTTCGGCGCCCTCATGACCGCGATCGACCTCGCGCGGAAGTTCGACAAGAAGATCGAGCTCATCGGCGTCTACGACCCCTACCTCCACTACTCCGTCTTCAACGGGATCGTCGGCGTCCTCACCGAGCAGGCCGCGAAGGTCTTCCGCTTCGAGGAGCAGAACCAGCTCCACGAGGAGATCATCGACACCGGCCTCGCCCAGATCTACCAGTCGCACCTCGACGTCGCCGAGCGCATGGCCAAGGAAGACGGCGTCACGGTGACGAAGACCCTCCTCGACGGCAAGGCGTTCCAGAAGATCCTCGACCACATCAGGAAGACGAACCCGTGGCTCCTCGCCATCGGCCGCATCGGCGTGCACTCCCCTGCCGACGAGCCCGGTCTCGGGTCGAACGCCGAGAATCTGCTCCGCGCCTGCCCGTGCGACGTGCTTCTCACGACGCGCCTCGAGGTCCCGCAGCTCGACGTGCGCGCCGAGGAGAGCATCCGCTGGACGCCCGAGGCCGAAGATCGGATGAAGCGCGTCCCCGCGCAGGTGAAGGGCATCGCCCGCACCGGCATCCTCCGCCTCGCGATCGAGAAGGGCCACAGCGTGATCACGAACGCCGTGATCGACGACGCCATGGAGCGCTTCATGCCCAAGTCCGCCGCCGACCGTACCGCGGCGCTGGCGGAGGCCGTCGCGCTCGAGCGCGCCAAGAATCAACCCATCTCGATGTGCGCCGGCTGCGGCGTCACCGCGACCGACGCGAATCCCGTGAAGTGCGGCGTCTGCGGCGGCACCACCTTCGAGACGATCTCGCGCGAGATGATCGAGCGCATCGCCGCCGTCGAAGGCGCGCTCCAGGAAGAGACCACCTACGACGGCCGCAAGCTCAAGTGGACCGAGGAAGCGAAGAAGGCGCTCTGGACGATGAAGGACGCCTACCAGCGCCGCCGCACCAAGGCTCGCGTCGAGAAGTCGGCGCGCATGAAGAAGATGGACGTCGTCACGCTCGACTTCGCGAAGAAAATCGTCGAGGACGAAACGGGGACTGTCCCCGTTTTTGAGGGGACTGTCCCCTCTGTGGGGACTCTCCCCTCTGATTCCGAGAAGAAGCTGATCGCTCGGGATTCGAAGAACGTTCCCCTCGTCTCCTCGTTCGAATGGACCGACGAGGCCGCCCAACGCGCCCTCCGCATCCCCTCCGGCTTCATGCGCAATCGCACGCAGGACCGCATCGAAGCGATCGCCGCCGAGCGAAACATGACCACGATCGACCTCGCCGTCGTCGAGGAAGGGATCGAGTTCGGCAAGAAGGCGATGGCCGAAATGCTAGCGGCTCAGGGCGCGCAGACGCCTCACACGGGACTCCATGAAGTGGGAACGGTGGCGGCGATGGCGGTGGAGCGGAAAGAAATCGAGACGAAGCACTAGAGTTCTACGTGAAGCAGATCGCTACTCCGTGCTTGAGGCTGAGTCGCGCGGCCTCGAAGAGCGATAGCCAAACACATTTCTCGATCCAGAAGGCTCCCTCCGCGTCGATTGCCTGCGTCAAATGCTCCGCCTCGAGATCTGACAGTTCTCCCTCACTCAGTGTGATCCCGAGGTACGGGGCCAGGGCGACCAGTTCACGCTTCAGCTGAACGCTCGACCCCACCATCGCGCCCGGCACTTTCCCGCTCCCATCTACCAGAACTTCCTCGAAGTCGACAGGGAAGTAGAAACCTTCGGCATCGGAGTGCGACAGGAGATGACTCTTGAGGCGCATGGTTTCACGCTGCACGACCGGATCGCTGACTGGGTCCTCGTCGCTTCCTAGTTCGCGGAGCTGCCAGTTCGGGTCGGTCGTCACATGCGCGTAGACGCGACGGAGATAATGGATGAAGGAATAGGGGTAGCTATCGATCGGGCAGCGACTGGATTCAGGCAGCGCGGTCTCCGGCTCTCTATGCGTAGGGATGCCATTGGCGGCAAGGAGCTCATTCGCGCTCTGCAGTGCCTTGCGGAACCACTCGGCACCCTCGACGTCGTCCTCAAAGAGTTCCGGGAGTACGCCTACGACGACGGCCAGTCCCATTCAACCTCCGGCTCGATCCGCGGCGCGGGAACCCGGTCCCTTCCAAGTCGCGGCGGCAGTCTCCGACGTCATCTCCGGAAGTGTGCCTGCACCTGATTCTTCCGCGTTGCGAATGAGCGGATTCTAGTGGGGTTTCGACTATTGGAGACGAAAGGTCTACTTGAATTCCGCCGCCTCGGGCAACGCCTCGCAGATCTGCGTGGCAAGCTCGGGCCGATCGCTCAGCAGCTCGAAGTCGGCGAACTCGAAACCCGGTGCGACCGCGCACCCGACGAGCGTGTAGGCGCCGAGCGAGCGCGCCGCTTGCCACGAGCCCGCCGCCACGCCATGGACCGGTTGCTGCCCCTCGGCGAGGGGGCCGAGGTGTGCGCGCTCGATCCGATGCTCGTTCGCCGGGATGAGAAGCAGCTCTAGTGGCGCTCCTTCGTAGTGGTGCCAGATCTCGTCGGATCGGACGCGATGCCATCGGCTGATCGCTCCCGTCGGCAGGAGGAAGTAGATGGAGGTCAGCGCGGCTCGGCCTCCGCGCGCGTCGACTGGCTCGACACGGCCGTGGCTACGCCAGATCTCACGATAGAAGCCGCCCTCGGGGTGCGGCGCGAGTTCGAGGGTTCGGATTAGCTGATCGACGCGGCTCAGGAAGTGCCCCTTGCAGTCGACGGGCATGATAGCCGTTGCGAACGAGTCCAGCGGATGCTCGTTCGGTACGCGGGGTGGCAGCGCTAGGCGGACTTGACCACGAAATCGACTCTGCAATCCAGGATCTGGAGCAGCGACAGAAGCTGATCGATCGACTTCTTGTAATTCGTCTGGTCAAGCAGTCGATAGAACTGTGACGCGGACGTTCCCAGACGCCGGATGATCTCTCGTCGGGACAGTCGAGAGAGAGTTACCCGCTTCTGGGCTTCGATCGTCAGCTTGTAGAGCAGCGCATCGCGAAGGTACCCCGGGTCCCGGTTGTATTCGAGCACCTGATCCCCGTGAACCGTTCCCTCGGCACCGGACGCGAGGAAGTACGTGAATCCCTCCCGGCCGAGCTCATCGTCGACGAAAACCCGCCGGACGGGATCATTCGCCGTAGGAGCAGGACGCGCCTTCGCGAACGGAATCGTCCAGTCCTTCTTGGACGTGTGGATCTCGAACGCCCTGCGCCGGTTGTTTGCGACTACCGATCGGATCTTCACAGCCGTCCCTCCGCGCGGAGTCGACGGATCAGATCGACGACTCTGGTCGTTGCTTGTCCTGACATTGCCCGATCCTTCTCCAAGTCCCACTTAACGACGAGGCGGCCTTCCCGGTAGACGTGTACGTGCCGCGGGAGGTGATCGCTGATCCAAGAAACGAAGACATATCCACCTCGGCGGATCTTCCCCATAGAAACGTTACCTCCAATGGTAACACTTGGCAAGAGGACGTCACGCGCCGGGCGAATATCTGATGGGAACGGGGCGCGAGCGACCAGATGGCGATTCGGTGGGGTTACCGGCCGGCAACGCTCAACGAGGTGGAGCTCCGGAGGCGGTGCGACCTCTAGAACGGGCTGTGCTGCGCCCGACGTTCAGGGCTCGAAGATCTCCACAACGCGAACGCGGAACCCCGGGACCACGTCCGCGCCTTCAAGAAGATCGCGCTCGTCGAGAACGTTCGGCGCGAAGATCGAAGGGTAGGTCGTGACCGTCCGGGACTCGGGATCGACGATCCAGACGAGCTGGGTACCGGCAGCCAGGTATTCCGCCACCTTCGTGCGGACCTCGGCAGGAACGTCGCTCGGTGAAAGCACCTCGACGGCGAGATCCGGGGGCCCCTCGAAGGCGCGCAGGTTGTCGCGCTGCTCGTCGGCACGCCGCTGCGATACGAACGCGATGTCCGGTCCGCGTAGCGTGTCGGGGTTCCGAGCGAGGATGAACCCAGGATCGCCGGTGACGACCACGCCGAGCCGATGTGCTTTGACGTGCTCGTGAATTATCGCCGCAAGGTTCGCCACCAGGCGGCCGTGCCGGAACCCAGGAAGCGGCTCGGACAAGAGCAGACCGGCCTGGAGCTCGTACCGGTAGCCGTGGTCGGGCATCGCGTAGAGCGCGTCGACGGTCAGTCTCTCCTGGCGATCGGGCGCTCGCATGCCCGAAGAGTACGGCGTCTTGCGCGGGGCGGGCAACAGTTCGGGTTTCAGATAGACAACCCTTCCGTGGCGGCCGGAAGGACCTAAGACTTCTTCTCCTGCCCCCCTTCGACGAGCGCCCCGGCACGCCTGAGGAGCTTGGCAAAGAGCGCCGGCCGGTAATTGATGATGAATCCGAGAAGCGATACAAGTCCTGCGAGCCTGACGTACTGCTGTTGACTCGGCGCGATCGGATCGTCACCCAGGAATAGGAGGCCAGCGATCACGAAGAGGTAGACGAGAAACCCGCGGAGCAACGCCGAGGAGTTCGGGGACGACCCGTCGCCGCCTTCCGTGTCTTCCGAATCGGAGCACAGACGCACTTTGGTGCCGAGCGTCCCCAGGAGCCCGGCAAGGAGGCAAAGGACGGCGACGTTGGTCAGGGTGTAGGTGAAGACCACAACCGATCCCGTCCGGACGATGCCCGCGATTCCGCCGTCGAGCGACGCCAAAGTGGCCCGATACGGCCTGGAGTCGACAATCGTTCCGAGTAGGAAGGTGGCGACCCACCCGCCGAGACCGAGCCAGAGCGAAACGACGTCGAGGGGGCGGAAGCGTGCCGTCGAGGCGACGGGAAGGCTTTCTGAGATTTCCATGTCGGTGAACTCCTGAAATGGCGCTTCGAGATCGCGGATGACGACTCGAGCGAGTTGCTGCCAGGAGTTGTACGCTGTGGTCTTGGTGCTGTCAAGCACCAAACAGGAGGCTAGGCCCCGCCTTCGCTGATCTTCTCGAACAGCGCCGCGTCACCGAGCTGATACGTGCCCCCGGTCGTTCGCCCGGTGCGGAGGTCGACCTCGAAGCGCTCCCAGGTGTCGCCGGTGACGTTCGAAGCCTCGGCCGTCAGCTTGCCGTCCGAGAGGACGACCTTGCGAAAGCCGCTCCAGGAGATGCGCCTCGTGCGCCAGCGGACGCCCTCGGGACCAAACGCTTGAAACTGGATCCCCTGGTCGTCGGAGACCAGCAGAGGAGGATCCGCCACCGCATGAAGCTGCAAGACGATGCCAGGCACGACGCTCGCGGTCCGCGCGTCGGGATCGACGACATACATCTGTCCCGACGTGACCACGACGACCTTGGTGCCGTCGGGGTGAAGCACGATCTTCGTCGCCCCGCCGGGGCCCGGCTGGAAATTTCCGACCCATGAGTTGCCAGACTTCGGCGTGAACTGAACGACGTAGCCGGCCTGCAGCCACGCCTTCTGCGTCGCGGAGAACGGTTTGGCCCTCGGGCCCTTGCCGGGGAGACCCGGCAGGATCTCGAACGTCGTCATGGTATCAAGCGTAGCGCGAGACAAGCGGAGCGCCCAGAGACGTCGTATCAGGCGTGGTGTCGCAACGCGGCCCGCGCCCCGTTGCGACTGATCGCGTCGTGCTCGGCCGCGTGTTTCAGATCGATCGCGTAGGTCTCGAAGACCGGCCGCAAGCTCGCGAGCATGGGCTGGACGAGAGCGAAGACGACGCCGGAGAAGCGCTCTTCCATCGTGAACTTCGTCCAGCCGTCGCCGCGAGGCTCGAGGGTGAAGGTGCGCACGCGGCGGTAGAGAGGGACCACGCCGGCGCTCCACACCATGCGCCTCGAGGGAACGACGCCGGACACCCTCCGGGTGATGGTGCGCCGGCTGCCGGGTGCGTGAATGCGCAGACGCGCGCCCTCGCGAATGTCCCCTTCGATGAGTGTGATCGTCCTGTTCCAGTGCGGGAACGCCTTCGCGTCGGTCAGGACCCGCCACACCGTGCTCGCCTCCGCGTGGACGTCGGCTTCGACACGGCACGTCGTCGCGACGACTCCCTTGCTCCTCGTGAACGTCATTTCTCTCACGCATCGATTGTCCCCCTCCGCCTCATCGGCCGCCACGCTTCGCTGAACGAACGATGAACCGAAGCCGGTGCTTGTCGTCGGTCGGAATCGGCGTATAAGGGTCGGAGCACGGGGGTGGAATCATGGCCATTTGCAGGGCATTCCTCGTCCTTTCCCTGGCGAGCCTCGTCGCGCTGCCCTCGTTCGGCGCGACCGTCACGCGGCTCGTCGGGTTCACGTCGTCGACCGGGGGGCATCCCGTCACGCCGCTCATGCAGGCCTCCGACGGCAATTTCTATGGGACGACGACCACGGGCGGCGACGACGGCGCGGGGTGCGTGCATACCTGCAACGGCACCGTGTTCAAGCTCACGCCGGCGGGGCAGCTCACGGTCCTCTACACATTCGCGTACGACACCGCTTCAGGGCTGTACGTGAACGGCTCGGATCCGCAGGGCGGTCTCGTCGAGGGCCCCGACGGCTGGCTCTACGGGACGACGCTCGAGGGTGGCGCGGGCTTGAGCTACGGGACCGTCTTCAGGATCAGCAAGGCGGGCCAGTTCGTGAAGCTCCACGATTTCTGCGGGGCGGCGGGGCCATGCCCCGACGGCGTCAACCCGTGGGGCGAGCTGGCGCTCGGCCGCGACGGCTGGCTTTACGGCACGACCTCGGCACCGCTCGCGCACCCGCGCATCTATCGCATCAGCCTCGGTGGCAACTACGAAGCGCTCGCGGACCTCTCAACGGTGAGCCTCTCCTATTCCAGGCGTGGGCTGGTGCTCGGCTCCGACGGCAATTTCTACGGCATCTCCGGAAACGCGATCTACCGCTACGCGCCCGGCGGCGGACTCACGGTGCTGCACGTCTTCTCCGGCTCCGACGGAACGGGCGGCCTCGGCCCGCCGATCCAGGCGACCGACGGCTATCTCTACGGCGTGACGTTCGAAGGAGGAGCGCACGGCTACGGGACGGTATTCAAGATCCACCTCGACGGGACGGGCTTCCTAAAGGTCTTCGACGTCACGAGCACGGTCCAGGGTGGCGGCGGAAACGAGCCGATCATGCAGTCGTCGGATGGCAACCTGTGGGCCTCGACGCAATCGACGGCGAATGGAAGCGCGTACGAGATCACGACGGCCGGCACGTACCTGCAGAACGCGGTGTTCACAACCGACACCGGCAAAACGCCGTACGACCAGCTCATCGAGGCAAGCGACGGCAAGCTCTACGGCACAACGACGGATCTCGGGCCAAGCGGCCTCGGCGCGGTCTACGTCGTGGACGCGAGCCTACCTCCCCCGGCGCCGAGCGAGGCGGCCGCGTCCGTACCGATGATCGTGACGGCGTTCGACAGGGTGGGCGGCGCGATCACCGTGAGCTACGGCAAGTCCTGCTACGCCCCGGACCATCACATCGTCTACGGCCCGCTCTCCGGCGTGTCGACCTACGCGTACTCCGGCCAGGCGTGCGGGCTCGGCGCCACGGGCGTGGCCACGTTCAACCCCGGTGTGGGCGACGCGTTCTTCCTTCTCGTCGGCAACACGCTTACGCGCGAGGGCTCGTACGGCACCGGCGTCGGTGGCGCGCAGCGCCCTGAAGCCACGGGTCTCGCCGGATGCGATTACCCGCAGGATCTGTCGGGAGGGTGTCCGTAGGACTCTTGCGGTCGATCCGGCCGCGATGAGCTGACGAAACTTCCGTGAACGCTCCCTGAAGCCGGCATCGCCGTCTGGCTTGAATTCCGTTGCGACAACCCATTCCCGGGTGTTCAATGAGCGCATCGGTGCGGGAGGGACATCACGATGCGTCTCGTTCGCGCGATCAGCCGCGCTGCGGCTGCTATCTCCATCCTCGCCACCGTCACGCTCGCCTCGGCGGCGGTCCCCTACGTCCTGATCAACGGGAGCAACTACGAAGAGGGGTGCTTCGCGCCGTGCGCGTGCCCCGTCCTCATCGACGCTCCGCTCTTCGGAACGCTCCAGATGGACTTCGCCGGCCCCGGCGACACGTTCGACCTTTACTCCATTCCCGACGTGCATTGGTTCACGGCCAACGCGACCACGTCACGGCGCATCACGGGAAGCGGCACGTACAAGGTCGGCGAGCTGTCGACGGATCAGGACATGGAGCTCGACCTCTCGATCGACGGCGCCGCTCTCGAGCACTTCTCGAGCGGTCTCGTCAACGCCAACGTGCCGTTCCCCGATCTCGCGGTGTCGATCTCGAAGCACGGCGGCGTCTGCCAGGACACCGTGATGGACCTGAAGGCCCGTCCGGTGCCGCACCTGGCGGTCGAGCGCGACTCGCTCGTGTGGGACGGCGGCCTCGAGATCCCCGGCTACGACGTCGTCGTCGGGAAGCTCCGCGACCTGCGCGAGAGCGGCGGCGATTTCTCGCTGGCGATCACGCGCTGCGCCGCGAACGACCTCCACGATCACACGATGCCGTTCCCCGATCCCACGGCGGCCGACGAAGCGCAATTCATCCTCGTCCGCGCCGCCGGCAGCACCTACGACACGTTCGCGCCGAGCCAGGTGCGCTCGCGCGATGCGGGGATCGCGGCGTCGCCGAACGCGTGCCCTTGATCCGCCGTCCGTTGTAGAGTCCCGGTCCATGACGCCGCTTTCGCGACCCGGAGGGGGGAGCTGTGTAACCGTCCGCGCCCAGGGGCCCTCTAGCAGGTCGACAGCGGTTTCCCGGGCTTGCCGGGATGCCGACCGGAGGCACGCTTGGAATTGGTCTTCCCCTGGTCGTTGACGATGACCCTCGGCCCGTTGCGCGATACGGCCGAGCGGGAGCTCGTCGCCGCCAGCCGGGAGGGCGACCGGGCGGCCTTCGGCGAGCTGATCCGGCGTCACGAGCACCGCGTGTTCCGGCTTGCGGGGCGCTTCTTTCGGGGGCGAGAGGATGTCGAGGAGGTCGCCCAGGAGACCTTCCTGACCGCCTGGCGCCGGCTGGGGACCTACGAAGCGCGAGCCCCCTTCGAGCACTGGATCACGCGGGTCTGCCTGAGGTCGTGCTACGCGCGCCTCGGCGCCGAGCGGCGGCGCCGGGAGCCGCTGTCATCCGTCGAGCCGGTGGCGCCGGCACGCGATCCGAACGCGGCGATCGAGGTCGAGCGGCTGCTGGCCAGGCTCGCCCCGGCCGACCGGTTCGTCCTCCTCCTCCTGGACGGGGAAGGTTGGAGCGTCCAGGAGATCGCCGCGCGGATCGGCTGGTCGGCGACCAACGTCAAGGTGCGCGCGTTTCGCGCCCGCCGGCGCCTCCGTGCACTCCTGGAGCAGGGATGAAGCGCGAAGACCTCGAGCGCCGCGAGCGGGCGTTCCACGACGCCCTGCGCGACCGCCACGCGCGGATCGATCCGGACGGGTCGTTCTCCCGGCGCGTTCTCGAGCGCCTTCCCGCCGAGCGCGAGTGGGGCCTCGATTGGGCGGCGTGGCGCGTTCTACCGGCTTCCGTGGCGCTCGCCGGTGTCCTCGCCGTCGCGGCGCTGATCACCCACGGGCGGACGGTGGCGGTGGCGACGAACGCCGCTCCGTCCACGTCGGCGGCATCCTCCGAGTCCGATCCGCTCGAGTGGCTGCTCGAGGGCGGCCAGGTGACCCGGTGAGCCGCTTCGTCGCGCTCGCTGCGGCGATCGCCCTCGTCCTCTCGGGGATGATGATCGGCGCCTTCGGGGCGTACCTGCTCCTCCACCGCCCCGGCGCGGGACCGATGGGGCCTCCCCCGCCCGGACCGATGCGTCCGATGGGACCGCCCGGGTTCGGTCCACCCGGACCTGGCGGGCCAGGCGGGCCCGGACAGCCATTCACGCGTGAGATGGACATGCGCCTCGAGCTGACTGCGGAACAGCGCGACAAGATCCAGGACATCCTCGAGGACAGCCGCAAGGAAGCCGACGCGCTCCGTCGCGAGCTGCGGCCGAAGCTCGAAGCGCACCTCGATGCCGTTCGGCGGAAGATCGCCGACGTGCTCACTGCCGATCAGAGAAAAACGTTTGACGCGCTTGTGAAGGACGACAAGCGACGCGCCGACAAGCTGTTCCTCGACGGGCCGCCGATGGGACCGCAGGGGCCGCCGCCTCCCCCTCCCTTCTAGGGAAATGGGGACAGTCCCCATTTTCTTCTCAACTCAACTGTAACCGCCGGCTCGGCCGCGCGCTCTTCATGGGCACGGGCGCCGGATACGGCGAGCGTCCGGGAGAAGGGGGCGACCATGAGTGCGAAGGCGATCCGGGCGGCGTTGGCGTTCGTCATCCTGTCGGGGGCCGGCGCGTTGACGTTTGCGCAGCAGGGTCCGCCGCCGCCTCCGCCGCCGCTGCCGCCGGTCCCCGTGCCCTCGGAGAACCCCATCACCGAGAACAAGCGCGTGCTCGGCAAGATCCTGTTCTGGGACGAGCAGGTCTCCGGAGACAGCACCGTCGCTTGCGGTACCTGCCACTCCTCGAATCGCTCCGGCACCGATCTCCGGATCGGGATCAATCCCGGCCCGGACGCGAACTTCAGCACCCCCGACGACAACATCCGCTCGTCACCCGGCGTGCGCCACGCCGACGTCAACGGCAACCTCGTCCAGGATCCCGTCTTCGGATTCAACGTCCAGGTGACGCGCCGCGCCGCGAACGCCGCGGTGCATGCGGCCTACACGCCCGAGGCGTTCTGGGACGGCCGCGCCAAGACGAACTTCATCGATCCCGACACCGGCCAGACGGCGATCGCCACCGGCGGCGCCCTCGAGAACCAGGCGCTCGCGCCGATCCTGAGCTCGGTCGAGATGGGCCGCGACAGCCGCTCGTGGGCCGACGTCGTGAAGAAGCTCGCGATCAGCGAACCGCTCGGGAACGCGACGAAGGTCCCGGCCGACGTGATCCCCGCGATCGCCGCGCACGCGACCTACCCCTCGCTTTTCCAGGCCGCGTTCGGCGACCCGGCGATCACCGCCGAACGGATCGCCTTCGCGATCGCGACGTATGAGCGGACGCTCATCCCGAATCAGACGCCGTGGGATCTCTTCGTCGCGGGCAACCCGACCGCGATGACCCCGGGCCAGGTGCAGGGCTGGAACTTCTTCCGCGGCTCGCCGTGCGCCGCCTGCCACACGCCGCCCAATTTCACGAATTACTCCTACCGGAACATCGGCGTGCGGCCGCCGACGGACGACACCGGGCGCGAAGAGGTGACCGGCTTCGATTCGGACCGCGGCAAGTTCAAGGTCCCGACGCTGCGCGGTGTGGGACTGAAGGTCTCCTACATGCACAACGGCGTCTTCTCGGACCTCCAGCAGGTCATCGCGCACTACCGGCCGAACAACCCTGCGATCTTCCTCGACAACATCGACCCGCTCCTCCCGGTGCCGGTGCCCCCCGACCAGGGGCCCGCCCTGGTCGACTTCATGGCGAACGCGCTGACCGACCCGCGCGTCGCCGCGGGGACCTTCCCGTTCGATCAGCCGTCGCTCAGCGCCGGCGCGTTACCCCAGCTCTCGTTCGACGCGGACAAGGTGACCCTGCGTTGGCCCGCGATCGGCGGGATCGCCCTCTACACCATGTACCGCGGCAACCTCGAGGACCTCGTCGACTTCAACGGCGACGGCCTTCCCGACCACGGCTACGGCGTCTGCATGAACGGGAGCGATCCCGACCCCACGGACACGACGTACGTCGACAACGAGGTCCCGCTCGAGGGGCACGGGTTCTTCTACGTGAAGGGCGTGCGCGACGGCAGCGTCGATCGCGGCCTCGGCGTGACGTCGTCGGTGCAGGCGCGCGTGCCGGCGGCGAGCTGTCCCTAGGTCGTGGACTTTCACGGTTGCGTTGGCGCGATGCTTTCGCTTCGATCTCCGTGTAGCCACGCTTCCATCCGAACGCGCTGCGACTCGCGTTCCGCATCCCGCCGAAGGCGGTAGGTCGGCCCCTCGGTTTCGCGGTCGCGCCAGAATTGCTGCGCACGGCGAATGTCCGCCTTACACGCGTCGCAATAGTCGTGCATGAAGTGGTCCAACAGGCCTGGAAAGAAATTGCGAGCGATCACACGCGGCGTGGGATGAGCCATCGGGCAGTCGAGCGATGTGCAATGTCCCTGGTGCTGTCCCCCGCGCTCGTGTTGCGGGTTCTGGACAAGTCCGAGCACATGTCCGAATTCGTGGACGAGGGTCATCTCCTCCATCCGGTCGAAGCTCAGCCATAGGTGTGCGTACCGTGCGTGCGCGTCGCGCGACACGCTGACGAAGGACACCGGGATCGCTTTGCCATCGTGCAGGGTCCACACGGTCGACGAATAACCGAAGTAGCCGGCGCCGAGCTCGGGAACGAAGAGCACGTACCGCCACTCGGTTCCCGCCACGAGTGCGCGCTCCGCCCTCGCGTACGTGTCGGCGATGCGCCGCATCGCGTCGCCCGAGCCCTTCAGCTCGTTCCATCGCGCGAGGGGAATCTCCTGATCGACGATGACCTCGCAGGGATGTCGGTTCGGACTGTACTCGTGCAGGATCGCCTCGAGGCCACCGATCGTCTCCGGTCCCGGCTTGCACCCTTCGACCCAGGCGATCTCGACCACCGTGACCCGGGAGAAACCGTCACCAAGCAACCACGGGTCGAGCTGCTCGGCGAGCTTCTCGACCGGGTACGGCGCGCTCGAATCCTCCAGGGAGGGATAACGTGGCAGCAGTCGAAAGCCAACGGCCAGGACGACCAGGGTCGTTGCTGCCGCGATCGAGATCCGGCGGAACGTCAGCGATGGCACGTACGCCCTCGGAGCGGTTACCCCGTATCATGCGCCTCTCCGACCGATGAGCTCCTATCGATTCTGCCGAACCGACGACATCCAGCTCCTCGTGGACGCGTTGAACCGTTGCGCGCCCGAGGGACGTGCCACCGTCGACGGCTTCAAGCGCGACATCCGCGAGCTGGGCGTCTGGTGCTCGAGCTGCATGGTCGCGTTCGATGGTCCCGAGCCGGTCGGCGTGCTCATCGGGTGCAAGCGGCCGCCGGAAACGTTCGTCCGCATGATCGCCGTGCATCAAGAACATCGCCGCAAAGGCCATGCGCGCCATCTCCTGACTTCGCTGTCGGCGAAGCTCGCGATCCTCGGGCCGCCGAGGCTCGTGGCCGAGGTGCCGGAGGACGATGCGGCTGCACAGGCGCTCTTCGCCGCTTGCGGCTGGCGCGAGACGGGACGGTTCGCCGATCTCGTGTTCGATGTCTCGTCGTCCCCCGCGCCACCTGACGGCCTGATCCATGACGCGGGATACGAGGAGCTGAAGGACACCTTCGCCGCGTCGGACGCGTCCTCTTGGGAACGTAGGCCGGCAACGCTCGACGCACGGTCGCAGCGCCTCCGCGGGCTCGTCTTCACGGGCGTGGAACGCGTTGATGCGTCGCTCGTCCACGACGCGGGAATAGTGTGGGCCATGAGCCATGAGCGCGATGTTGCCGGACGAACGGCGCTCCGCGCCCTGGCCGGGGAGCTCGTGCTGCGGAACGGAGGGGCGATCGCGCCGCGCGTCCTGCTAGGCGACGAGGTCGACGAGGCGCCGTGGATCCGGCCGGGAGCCGTGACGCTGCGCTTCGTTGCCGAAGCGCGGGGCGCGTAGAAGCTCGCTTTTTCGGCGGTTCTGGCACTTCCATCCTCCATCGCCATATTCGGGAGAGGAGGACCGCGCCATGACGCGATGCGACTTCTGCGGATCGACGATTCTCTTCGGCGGCAAGTCGTCGAACGGTCACCGCTTCTGCAACGACCGGTGCGCGCAGCGGGGACTCTTGATCTCGATCTCGAACACGATTCCGGAAGCCGAGGTTCAGCAGCAGGTGTGGCAAACCCATCAGGGGCGCTGCCCGAAATGCGCCGGGCCGGGGCCGATCGACGTGCACGTCAGCCACCGCGTGTGGTCGGCGCTCGTGGTGACGAGCTGGCGGAGCCAGCCGCGGATCTCGTGCCGGTCGTGCGGAACGAAGGCGCAGGCGGGGGACCTGGCGTTCTCGCTCGTCTGCGGCTGGTGGGGATTCCCGTGGGGCCTTTTGCTCACGCCGGTTCAGATCGGCCGTGATGTCGCCGGCATGGTCAAGGGACCGGACCCGGCGCAGCCATCGGATTCGCTGAAGAAGATGGTGCGGATGCAGATGGCGGCGAATGCGGTGGCGGCGAAGGCGCCGGTGACTCCCGGCACGTCGCGCGTGCCGGTCGGCACGCGCTAGGTCAGACGCGGCCCCCACCGCGCCCACGGCGGCTTTCGGCGACCGTGCGATCGTGCGCCTCCTCCTCCGGCCTCTCGCTCTCGGCAGCGCGTGACGGCAACCCCGAATCGGCGGTCATGAGGCGGACGCCGCGCGCCATGAACGTGATGAGGAGCGGGGTCGCGGCGCCGACGTTGAAGGCGAGGATCCGCTTGTCGATTTCATAGGCGACGGCGAGCAGGCCCGCGAGCGCCGCGAGAACGGTCCGCGTCACCCAGAAGCCGGCCTTGCGATAGCGGGGCGGGAGCGAGCGGCGGGGCGACGAGTACAGAGCGACGAGCGTGACGACCTCGACCGCCGCGCTTCCGAGGAATCCCCAGCCGAACGTCTCGTACGCTGTCATCCTCGATCGGTTTCCTCCACCGTGTCGGAGGCGAGGTCCGCTTCGGTCTCCTCGCGTGCCTCTTGACGGATCAGCTCGCGCACGCCGTTCAGGAGCGCGTGCTCCTTCTCAGGCGACAGCTCGCGCGCCTGCATTTCCTGCTTGAACCAGTCGACCATCCGGCGCGCCCGATGGTTGACGCGCCGGTCGGGAATCGCCTCGGAGCTCTCGCTCCCCCGGGTTTGCTTTCCGTCGGCCGCGTCGAGGTTCGCCACGTACTCGACGAGGAAGCGCTTGAGCCGCTTATCGCGCCGCTGAGAGCTCATGCCATCGCTCCTTCCACCCCACCGTGAGTGTGGTCCCAGTTGTGCCGCGCCGCAATTTCATGCTCGTAACACTGCCGTGGCGCCGGCCGGCGGAACGGCGACGTCGCCGCTTTTCCACAAGAGCTCTGCCTTGCAAACGTCCCGCGGATCGCGAGGACGTGACGCAGGACGGCATTGACGGAGCATGTCGAACGCCTCGATCGAAACGTCCCCGCCAGCAATCCGTATCATCCCCCATGTCCGAGCAAGAAGACCGCCTCGCCGAGAAGCTCCGCGGCTTCGGACCGCTCGGGAGCGCCGCGTCGCTCGTCGTCCTCCTGTTCGGGCCGGTGCTCGAGCCGTTCAACTTGCTTCCGGCACTGGCGTGGATCCACTACTCGAAGACGCCGTGGAGCGACCTCGGCCTGGCGAGGCCAAAGAGCTGGCTCACGACGATCGCGGGCGGCGCACTCTTCGGGGCGGGACTGAAGCTGCTCTTCAAGAGCGTCGTCATGCCGCTCTTCGGCACGCCGACGGTCAACGCGGAGTACCACTACCTTTACGGGAACACCGCCGCGCTGGCGTCGATCATGATCGTCGCCGTCTTCGGCGCCGGGTTCGGTGAGGAGCTCGTCTACCGCGGCTTCCTCTTCGAGCGGCTCGGGAGGCTGTGGGGACGGAGCCCGCTCGCGAAGACCGCGATCGTCGCGGTGACGTCGCTTCTGTTCGGGGCGATCCACTACCCGGCGCACGGGATCTACAGCGCGACCCAGGCGGCGCTCGACGGGGCGGCGTTCGGGACCGTCTTCGCGATCACAGGACGTCTCTGGCCGCTCGTCGTCGCCCATGCTGCGTTCGACGTGACGGCGGTCCTGATCATTTACTTCGGTTGGGAGGAGCGGATCGCCGGCTTGGTGTTCCGCTGAGGTACGATACGCCGCGGTGAACATCGCTCTCCGCAAGGTCGAGCCGGGCGACCTGCCGACCCTCTTCGAGCACCAGCAAGACCCGGTCGCGAACGCGATGGCGGCTTTTCCCCCGCGCGACCGTGAGGCGTTCGACGCGCACTGGGCACGGATCCTGAGCGACCCGACCCTCGTCACGCAGACGATCCTCGTCGACGGCGACGTTGCCGGGAACGTCGTCATGTTTCCGAGGGACGGCCGGCATCTGATCGGCTACTGGATCGGGCGCGAGTGGTGGGGTCAGGGGATCGCGACGGCGGCGTTATGGCGCTTCCTCGAGGTGTTCACGATCCGCCCGTTGCATGCCTTCGTGGCCACGACCAACGTCGGGTCGCGTCGCGTCCTCGAGAAGTGCGGCTTCACGCTCGTCGAGGTGCTGCCCCATGGTGACGACGGGGTGCAGGAGGTCCTGATGGTGCTCGAGCGGTGACCCGGTATGCGGCGTTCCTGCGGGGAATCAACGTCGGTCGCGCCAAGCGCGTCTCGATGGCGGACCTCGCGGGCCTCGTCGAGCGGCTCGGGTACCGGGAGGTCGTCACCATCTTGAACAGCGGAAACGTCGTGTTCACCGCGCCCGCGTCCCTGCGCGGCGATCCGGGACCCAGGATCGAGCGGGCGGTCACGGATCAGCTCGGCGTGAGCTCGCGGGTCACCGCCCTCACCTCCGCCGAGGTGAACGCGGCGATCGAGGCGAACACTCTCCTGGACATAGCATCGAACCCGTCTCGGCTCCTCGTGGCGATCCTCTCCAAGAAGGTCGACCGCCGTGCGATCCAGGGGCTCGTCCGGCGCGATTGGGCCCCCGGGGCCCTCGTCCACGACGGGCGGGCCGCCTTCCTCTGGTGCCCCGACGGGATCCTCGGGAGCCGCCTCGCCAAGGAGTTCGCCGCGGCGATCCGCGACGATGCCACGACCCGCAACTGGGCGACCATGCTCCGGATCCAGGCGGCGCTGCGGAGCTCGTAGTCCGCAACACAGTTGACGCAGGCGTCCCCAGACCTAGATTTTCAACGGATATGACGCCGTCCACACCGAAGCCGCGGTTCCTGATCGGGGCCTCCCCCGACGATCGGGCGATCGCCGAAGCGCTCCGGACGGCGCTCGCGGATCTCGCCGACGTCACCCTCTGGTCCCGAGGCGCCTTCGAGCCTGGGCTCACCGGCTCCGCCGGCCTCCTCGACGCGGTTCGCGGATTCGACTTCGCGGCGTTTGTCGTCGCGCCCGAAGGAACGGCGCCGAAGCGCGCGACACGGCGCGGCGACGCGTCCGACCCGGTCGCGCTGGCTCTCGGGATCTGTCTGGGCTCGCTCGGGCGTCAGCGAACGTTCGTCGTCTGTTCCGCCGAGAGTCCCTTGCCCGCCGAGCTTCGCGGCGTCGTCGCGGCGACGTTTCCGCCGCCGCGCTCGGCCGGCATCCCACCGGCGGTCGGGTGCGCCGCGGCGATCCTCCGCGAGCAGATCCTGCGCCTCGTCCCGGCTCCGACGGCGGGCAAGGCCGCGCGCGCCGGCGCGACGAAGCCGAATCAGGTCGCCCGGAGGCGCCGCCGCCCCACGCTGGGGACGGCCTACCTGGCGGGACCGCGGCGCGTCCTCAAGATCGTCGACATCAGCATGACCGGCGCGCTCCTCGAGTCGTTCGGCGAGATCCCCGAAGGGCAGCTCCTCGATCTCGACCTCGCCCTCGAGAACGGCACCCGGATCCGGGTCAGCGCGCGCGTCGCCAGGAACCAGCACCCGCAGTGGGGCCGTTCGGGGGGCGTCGGCGTCGCGTTCCTCCGCTTCGAGGGGGACTCGCGCGAGCACCTCGCGCAGTACATCGACGCCGACCCCGACGCGTCAACAGGCGAGCTCCACCTGCTCGCCGACGCGGACGTCCCCGCCCGCTAGCCCTCGCGCCAGAACGCGAACGCCTCCTCGAGGCGGTCGTTACCCCAGAAGATGACTCCATCGCCGTAGGATAGTCGACATGATCCGCGAGATCGACGCGTCCGAGTTCGAGATCGTGTGGCCGATCTACCGCGCGGTGATCGCCGGCGGTGACGCCTTCGCACCGGCTCCCGACACACCGTTCGAGGAAGCGCGGCGGACGTGGGCCGAGCCGCCGGCCCGCGCGTTCGTCGCCACCGAAGCGGGCGCGGTCCTCGGGAGCTACATGCTCCGCCCGAACCAGCCCGGCCTAGGCGACCACGTCGCGAACGCCGGCTACATCGTCGCCCCGAAGGCCCGCGGCCGCGGCCTCGCGCGGACGATGTGCGAGCACTCGCTCGAGACGGCGCGCGTGGCGGGATTCACGGCGATGCAGTTCAACTACGTCGTCGCGACGAACACGGGCGCGATCAAGGTCTGGGAGCGCTGCGGCTTCAAGGTCGTCGGACGTGTCCCCAAGGCGTTCCGCCACGCGACACTGGGACCGGTCGACGTCCTCGTCATGCACCGTTTTCTCTGAGGGGACAGCTTCCGAAACTCTGTGCTTCGAGTTTCGGAAGCTGTCCCCTCTTAATTACTGTCCCCGTGTCGCCGCGCGGTAGATGAAGAAGCAACCGATCGTGAGCGCCCATGCGGCGAAGAACGCTGCGCCGGGAACGTGGACGCTCGATCCCGGCGCCGTGAACCGTCCGAAGAGCTGCGTCATGAGCGGCGGCCCGAGGATCGAGCTGACCGAGAAGAGGCTAGCGACGGCGCCCTGGAGCTCGCCCTGCGCGTCGGGCGGCACGCGGTGCGACATGAGGGCGTTCGTCGTCGGCATGACGATGGCACCGAAGAACCACGTCGGCAGGATCGCGAACATCATCCACCCGCTCGTGGCGAGCCCGTAGGCGGCGTAGCCGAGACCGCCCACGACGATCCCGGTGAGCGCCGCGCCGCGCTCGCCGAGCACCGGGACGACGAGCCGCGGGACCAGCGCCTGCGCCGACGCCATGACGAGCCCCGCGAGGGCGAGCGAGGCGCCGATCGTTCCCTCGGCCCAGCCGAACCGGTACTTCGTGTAGAAGCTCCACGTCGACGGCATGACCTGATTCGCGAGCATCCAGAGGAAGAGCGCGACGAGCAGGCCCCAGACGGCCGGGTGCTTGCGGAGCTGCCGCATCGTTCCGAGCGCATTGGCCCGTTTCCAGTCGAACCGGCGCCGCCTCTCCGCCGGGAGCGACTCGGGGAGAACGAAGAGACCGTAGAGGAAGTTGATCGAGCTGAGCGCCGCGGCGGCGAAGAACGGCGCGCGTGGCCCGAGTCCGCCGAGGAGCCCGCCGAGCGCCGGCCCGGTGATGAATCCCACCCCGAACATCGCGCTGACGATCCCGAAGTTCTGCGCCCGCTTCTCCGGAGCGCTGATGTCGGCGACATAGGCGTACGCCGGGGTGAACGAGGCCCCCGCCATCCCGGCGATCGACCGGCCGAGGAAGAGCCACGGCAGCGTCGGCGCGAAACCCATGACCACGTAATCGACCCCGAGCGCGCCGATCGCCGCCAGGAGGACCGGGCGTCTCCCGAACCGGTCCGACAGCCCGCCGAGGATCGGAGCGCAGAGGAACTGCATCGACGCATAGACGAACGTCAGCCAGCCTGCGTCGAGGACCGCCACGCTCGCCGGCTTGCCCGTGAGCGTCTCGAGGAGCCGCGGCATGACCGGGACGATCAGCCCGAAGCCGATCGTGTCCAGGAGCAGCGTGATCGCGATGAAGGCGAGGGCGTGGCGCTGGCTGCGGGGGGGCGAGGTCATGGCGGGTGGTTAGGTTCGTTGGGGCTGGTCGGTAGGTTTCCAACGGCTACTGACTGCCGACGATCAAATAAAAAGGGCCCCAGCCTTGCGACTGGGGCCCCAGGAGCTGCCGGTGTCGATGACGTTGGGTTACCCCGCGTATTACGGGTCATCCCAGACGCAAACGGCGCCTTGAGCACCCTACGAGGACGCCACCTCCACCGAACGGAAACTAAGGCTGTTCAATGGATCACCTCCTTCGTCGGGCGACTCGATGCGTGAGGGCCCCAACCCTCCGGCCCCCGAGCCCGCCCAAGGCCCGCGGACCGTCGCCCGGCGCCTTCGCCGTGCGGAATTAGTGTACGCTGCGGCGGATGAAGTCGTACCACGAAATTATCGGAGATGGCGGCTCCAACGTTTTGGGCCAAGTACTCGAGCAGCGGGACCGGATCGCGCGCGCCCTCTCGGGGGTGCGCCACCGGGTCGCGGTCGGGTCGGGTAAGGGCGGCGTCGGCAAGAGCACGGTGACGCGCGTCCTGGCTTCGGCGCTCGCGATGAAGGGGCGCGCGGTCGCGATCCTCGACGCCGACTTCAACGGGCCGACGCAGGCGCGCATGACGGGTCTCTCCGGCGCCGTGCCGGTGCCGGGTCGTGAAGGCCTCGCCCTCCCCCGCTCGAAGGACGGCGTCGGCGTCTTCTCCATCGGCGGCTTCCTCCCCGAATCGAAGCCGCTCGAGTTCGACGCGGTCTCCACCGGCGAGGCGCACACCTGGCGGGCCACGCGCGAGTTTGCCGCCCTGGGCGAGGTGCTCTCGGCGGTCGCGTGGGGCGACCTCGACGTCCTCCTCTTCGACCTGCCGCCGGGAACCGAGCGCACGATGCAGTTCGCCGACGCGCTCGGGGCCGAGACGAGCTTCGTCCTCGTCACCATCCCGTCCGATGTCGCGCGCGGGGTCGTCGCCCGCTCGGTGAGCGCGCTGGCCAAGGCGTCGAACCCGGTGCTCGGCTACGTCGAGAACATGAGCGGCTACTTCTGCGCCGACTGCAACGAGGTCAAGCCGCTATTCCCGGAATCGAAGGACGCGGTGGCGCTCGACCTCCCCTGCCTGGGGCGCGTCCCGTTCGACCCGGCGCTCGCCTTCGCGTGCGACCGTGGCGTCTCCTTCGCCGACCTTCCCGAATCGGCCGCGACGCGGGCCCTCATGGCCGTCGCCGGCCGCCTGCTCGAGTCCCTGGAGACCGGCCGATGAAATTCCTCTGCGTCCCCTGCGATCAGCCGATGAAGATGATGGCGGTCACGCCGCCTGACCGCGGCTCGGTCGCCGTCACGTACGGCTGCCCTGAGTGCGGCTACGAGATGGCGATGCTCACGAACCCGTTCGAGACGCAGCTCGTAACGTCGCTCGGCGTGAAGATCGGGCCGAACGAGGGAAAGGACGCCGCAACCGCGACGAGCGGCTCGAAGTGCCCGTTCGCCGGGATGATGGCCGGCGCCTCGGAGGAGGCGGAAGAGACGAAGGGTCCCAAGTGGACCGCCGAGGCCGAGGCACGGATGGAATCGGTCCCGAGCTTCGTCCGCTCGATGGCGAAGACCGGCATCGAGAAGTTCGCGGAGGAGAGCGGCTACACCGTCATCGACGAGAGGGTGCTCGACGAAGCCCGGTCGCGCTTCGGTATGTGAGATGGATCCGTCCCCGTTCGAGCGCCCGTACGTCGTCTCCTGGAATCTGACCTACCGCTGCAATCTCGCCTGCGAGCACTGCTACCTCGACGCCGGCGGCAAGCCGCTCGTCCACGACGAGGCATTCTCGGACCGAAGCGAGCTGACGACCGCGCAGTGCTTCAAGGTGGTGGGCGACATCGCGGCGTTCGCGCCCGAGGCCGTGACGATCCTGACCGGCGGCGAGCCGCTCCTCCGGCGGGACATCCTCGAGATCGTCCGCCACGCGAACGCGAAGGGCCTCTGGGTCGTCGTGGGCACGAACGGCGTGAAGATCACGCCGACCCTTGCCGCGCTCCTGGTCAAGGAAGGCGTGCGCGGGATGTCGCTCTCGCTCGACGCGCTCGATCCGGCAAGTCACGACGCCTTTCGGCGCGTGAAGGGTGCGTGGCAGAACACCGTCGACGGCGCGAAGATCCTCGGGGCGGCCGGGCTGCCGTTCATCGTGCAGACGACGATCGGCGCGCACAACGTGAACGAGCTCGAGGCAATCGCCGCCTTCGCGCATGACGAGCTGGCGGCAAAGGTGTGGAACCTCTACTTCCTCGTCCCCACGGGCCGCGGCGCGTTCGTCTCCGACATCGCGCCCGACGCCTACGACCGGATCCTCGAGGGGCTGAACCGCATCCAGAAGCATTACGCCGGACGGATGCTCGTCAACGCCAAGTGCGCCCCGCACTACGTGAAGACCTTGATCGAGCAGGATCCGGACTCGCCGTTCCTGAAGACGTACACAGGCGGAGCCGGCGGCTGCCCCGCCGGCACGCACTACCTCGGGATCCGTCCGAACGGCGACGTCACCCCCTGCCCCTACCTCCCTGTCTTCGGCGGCAACCTCAAAGAAGAAACTCTCGCGAGCGTGTGGGCGGCCTCGGAGCCGTTCGTCGCGATCCGGCGGCGCACGAGCCTCGGCGGGCGCTGCGGCGCCTGCGAGCTGAACGCGATGTGCGGCGGCTGCCGCGCTCGCGCCTACGGCGCGACCGGCGACATCATGGCCGAAGATCCCTTGTGCACTCATACGCCGGGCAAGTTCGCCGGCTCCCCGCTCATCTCGATCAAGCCCGTGGAATACGGAAAGTCCTCCATCACCGAGATCGCGTGGGACGACGACGCGCGCGAGCGCATGAAGCGTATCCCCGCGTTCGTTCGCGGCATGGTCGTGAAAGCGGTCGAGGACTCGTGCCGGAAGAGCGGCGTGTCTCGCGTCACGCTCGCGGAGCTCGAGGCGATTCGGTCGAAGGTGCCGGCGCGATATTCGATCTTCGGGAAGCGGGGCTAGGTCAGTTGCAGCCCGTGAAAACCTGCGGCCGGCAGCTCGTCGCGCTCGGTGGACGCTGGTTGCCGTCGCTCGCCGTGCCGTAGGAACCCTCGGCACCGTCGGAGTTCAGCGGTACGACCAGATAGTAACGGCCGTCGGACGCCGGTGTCAGGGACATCGAGGTCGCCCCTCCTGTGGTGCAGCGTCGCGGCACGTGACTCGCGAAGCTGCCGAGCAGACCCTCGTAGATCGCGTAGTCCGAGTCCGTGGGCCGACACGAGTGCCCCCACGACAGCTCGAGATCGCCGGGAGTGCTCGCCTTGCCGATCATGAGAGGCATCCCCGGGACGTCGCCGCCGTCGGGCACGCCGCCCGCGGCGGACGGTGAGGAGAGATGCGCCACCCACCCCTCGGTCAGCCCGTTGTGCGTGCCCGTGCCGACCAGCGTTCGCCCGTCACCGCTGACTCCGTTGGCAGCGGTCAAGACCCAACCCGTCAAGTTGATTCCGATCGAGGGGAGGTACGTGTTGAGGTCCACCATGCCCAGGGCGGACGTCGAGAGCATCGCGTGGTCGGGGGACATGAGGACACCCACGACGATCTGGCCGTCGCCGCTCACGCCGTAGGCGCGCGAAGCCATTCCTGGCAACGTTCCGAGGTTGACCATGCCGCCGACGCTCGTCCAGCGGAACGCGCGGATTTGTGCGAACCCGCTGGTGCCGCCGTAGCCCACCACGGTCGCGCCGTCGTCGCTCACGCCGGACGCATGCGAGGTGGTGCCTCCCGGCATCGTGCCGAGGTCGGCCAAGCCGCCCGCGAGCGACCAGCGGAACGCATGGTCATCGGAGGACCCGGTGCTCTCGCCGACGACGATCGAGCCGTCCGAGTTGCAGTCGCGGGCGATCGAATAGCCCACGCCCGTCAGCGTGCCGAGACTGTGCATGCCGCCGGCGCTCGTCCACCGGAACGCGTCGTTGACCGGATCGCTGAAGCCGGCGACGACGAGGCCATCCCCACTGACGGCTTCCCCGTACGAGCTCAGAGCCTGCCCGTCTCCGCCGCCATCCAAGGGAAGGCCGAGATCGACCATGCCGCCCGAGATCGTCCAGCGGAAGGCGCGGGTGCCGGCGGTTCCCGTCACCACGGTGCCGTCATCGCTCACATCGGCGGCGCTCGAGCCCGTTTGTCCAGGCAGTGTCCCCAGATCGACCATGCCTTGTGAGCTCGTCCAGCGGAAGGCGCGGTTGCCGCTCGCGCTGCCCACGACGACCGATCCGTCGCGGCTGACTCGCGACGCCGAGGATTGCGTTCCTCCTGGAAGAAATCCCATCCCGGAGAGGCTCTGGGCATGGACCACGGGCTCGCCGAGGCGCACGAGGATGAGCAACGGCGTCACGACAAAGGCGCGTTGGGTCGCGTTCAAGTGTTCTTGATGGTACGCCGAGCTCGCGACGATGGCGCTGAAATCGAATCGGGGCGAGGGGCCACAATCGGGTGACGCCCGGAGGGCGCGGCGCTCCTTTTCGCAGCCCTCGGGTGAATCTCCGAGCGAATTCATGGATGTCGCCCTGGATCGATTTTCGCATGCGTTCGACCATGGAATCACTCGGAGGTGACCATGGCCAAGCGAGCCCGCGTCGTCTATGACGTCGCATCGGACGGCCGACGATGGAAGATCACCGCGGAGGGCGGCGCTGTCCGCAGCCTCCACTCGACCAAGGATCAGGCGGTCAATACCGCGCTCAAGGTCGCGAAGCAGAACGCGCCGTCGCAGCTCCGCATCCACAAGCTCGACGGATCGATCGAGAGCGAGCGGAGGTACGAGGAAGACCGGTTCCCGCCGCACCCAGGTGCAAGGCAGTCGCGAGAGGAGTAGTCTCCCCGCATCGAGCGGGAGGACACCCATGGTGGCTTCAGGAGACGTGGTCCGCAGCTTCTACCGGGCGGTTGTCGCGCGTGACTTTGCGTCGGCGCGCAAGTACCTCAGCGACGATCTCGTCTTCGAGGGCCTCTTCGAGACCTATCGCAACCCCGAGTCGTATCTCCGGACTCTCGAGGGGTTGATGGGGATCACGACCCGCCTCGACATCAAGGTCGTGGTGGGGGAAGGGAACGACGCCGCGGTGTTCTTCGAGCTCGAGACGAAGGCGCCGGCCGAAGCGGTCACGCTGGTGGCCGAGTGGCACCAGGTGCGTGACGGGAAGATCGACCACGTTGCCTCGGCGTTCGACGGGCGGCCGTTCGCCGCGATGTTCGCGGGGGCGAAGAAGGCGTGACGAGAATCGTGTATCTCGCCATGACGTTGCTCTTGGGCGTGTCCTCGGCCGCTCACGGAACAGCGGCAACGTTCGAGGCAAAGGGCGATCTTTACACGCTCGACACGGGGCATCTCACCGGCGAATGCCACGTCCTCGATCGCGGAAGCGCGGGGGTCGACGTCGATTGCTACGACGACGACGGCCACCGGGCGTTCGGCAATTCGAAGCTGGGCTGCATCACAACCTCGCACGGCGGGACGTGCCGTAAGGGGCCACGCCTGGAGTTCAAGTCGGCCGTCATGTTGACGTGCGGGAAGACTGACTACGTGATCGGCACGAAGAGCGAAGGGACGATCTGCCAGGTGACGTACGACGTCTCGGGGCACGCCGAAAGCGGCGTGTGCGACGACCGGGAGAAGAGCTCGGCGAAGGTCGACTGCTCGAAGAACAAGGGCGAGGGAGCCTGCGATCGCACGACCGGAAGCGGCGGCTGCCTGATGCCCTAGCTCAGTTCCAGGCGGCGTCTTCGCCGGTGAGTTTCTTCTCTTCGCCGTCGATCCACGCCTGGAACTGCTCCGGCGTGTCGATCGTGACGTAGCCGCGCATCGAGTAGTGGCCGAGGCCGCAGAGCTGCGCGCAGGCGATCTCGTAGACGAACTCGGGATCGTTCACCTGCTTGCGCATGTCGTCGGTCGTGATCGTCGGCACGAACCAGAGCGGGATCTGGAGGCCGGGGATGGCGTCCTGCTTGACGCGGAACTCGGTGAGATTGAAGCTGTGGATGACGTCCTTGCTGGACAGCTCGACGATGACCGGCTTGCCGACGGGGAGGTGGAGCTGGTTCACCGTCGTGATGTCGTCCTTGGCATCGGGGTCGCTCCGGTCGAGGCCGAGCGGGTTGTTCTGGACGTCGATGAGCTTGATGTCAGTCTTGCCGAACTTCCCGTCGGGGCCCGGGTAGTGGATGTTCCACGCGAACTGCTCGCCGACGACGCGGACGACCGTCGCGGTTTCGCGCGGCGGGAACTGATCGACGCGCTTGGCCCAGAGAGGGATGGAGAACCCGATCAGCAGCACGGCCTCGGCGATCGCGACGGCGACCTCGAGGTACGTCGAGGTGTGGCTCTTGACGCCGGCGTAGTCCGCGACCGGGTGCTTCTTCGCGCGGAAGCGGTAGAGGACGTACGCGAAGAAGGCGATCCATCCGACGAAGAGCACCGCCATCAGGACGTGCACGATGACCATCGTGCTGTCGACCTCGGCGGCGTGCGCCGATGCCGCCACCGGAAGCCCCATCGTTCCAAGCATCATGCCTCTCCCGCTTCGCTCTGCTGCTGGAGCTCGGACCACTCGGCCGCGAGCTGGGCCGCTTGCGCGCGTTTCGCGTGGCGGCGGAGGTGGATGAAGAAGGCGGCGAACCCGCCCTGGACGCTCACGGTCACGCCGAGGAGGAGCCACACGCCCGTGCGGGCTCCGTCGGTCAGGGGCGACTGCACGTCCCCGGTGAAGCAGGCGGCGCAGGCGAGGATCGGGGCGGCGATCATGGCACCCTCCGGGACTTCTTGAGGAACCACGTCTCGTAACCGACGAGGAGCGCGCCGACGGCGAACGCGGCGAACGCCGCACCGCGGTTCTGCGGCAGGTACCAACACCCCAGCCCCACGGCCAGGAGCACCGAGGCCGAGATGAAGAGCACGTGGAACGCCTTCAGCGACAAGGTCACCGTCCGATCCGATCGTGGACCGTAAACGCCGGAACCGCAAGGAGCACGAGGAAGAAGACGACGGTCAGGAACATGACCCAGAGGATCAGCTTCTTCTCGGAGATCAAGTGCATGAAGTAGCAGGCGACGAGCGAGCCCTTCACCGTCGCGATGATGAGCGCGACGATGATCGCCTGGTGGACCTCGAGATGCTGCGTCGAGACGGCGACGGTGACGAGCGTCAGGAACATCAGGGTGACGAAGACGAGGATGTAAGCCCGGACGTGCTTCTTGAGATCGGCGGCGTGGTCGCTCATCGCTCGGCTCCTAGAGCAGGTACAGGACGGGGAAGAGGAAGATCCACACCAGGTCGACGAAGTGCCAGAACAGGCCGGAGTTCTCGACGCGGTTCGTGAACTGCTCCTTGTCGGTCTTCCACAGCTTGGCCCCCGGACCCCAAAGATAGGCGTTCACGCACGCGCCGCCCACCACGTGCAGGCCGTGGAGCGCCGTCATGGTGAAGTAGATCGCGAGGAAGGTGTTCGTCTTCGGGTAGAGGCCGAGCTCGAACTTGTGCGAGTACTCGAGATACTTGATGAACATGAAGCCGAAGGCGCAGAGGATCGTGAGGCCGAGGTAGATCCGGAACTGCGTGAACCGGTCCATCTTGAGCGAGTACCACGCCATGACCATCGTCACCGAGCTCGTGATGAGGACGATCGTGTTGGTCGTGGCAAGCGGGATGTTGAGGAACTCGCGGCCGTGAGGCCAGACCGTGGCACCGGTGCGCAGCAGGATGTAGGTCGCGAAGAGCGCGCCGAAGAGCATCACCTCGGAAGCGAGGAAGAGCCAGATGCCGATCTTGCCGTTGTTGAGGCCGGTGTCGGGCCGCGGGGCGACGGTATACGGAATCGGGATGTCGCTCACGTCAGCTCCTCTGATCCTGCGGGGTGAAGTCCTTCGCGGCGCCCGGCACGCTGTACTCGTACGCGCCGCGGTAGACGGTCGGGATCGTCTTGAAGTTCCCGTGCCCGGGAGGCGATCCGGCGGCCGACCATTCGAGCGTCGTCGACTGCCAGGCGTTCGAATCGACCTTCTCGCCGTTCTTCATGCTCCAGAAGAAGTTGATGATGAACGGGATCTGGAAGAGGGCGAGCCCCCACGCCGAGAACGACGACCACTGGTTGTAGTGGAGGACCGGCTTCGTGAAGGCGTACGTGGCGCCGCCGTCGGCGAGCCGCCGCGACATGCCAGCAAGGCCGGTCAGGAACATCGGCATGAAGATGCCGTTCATGAGCAGGAGCGACGGCCAGAAGTGCCAGCGCCCCAGCGTCTCGCTCATCTTGCGGCCCGTCGCTTTCGGGTACCAGTAGTAGATGCCGGCGAAGAGGGCGAAGATCGTCCCCGGCGCCACGACGTAGTGGAAGTGACCGATGACGTAGTACGTGTCGTGGAGGGGGATGTCGGTGATGTTGAGCCCGAGCGGCAGCCCCGTGAGGCCGCCGATCCCGAACATCGGCAGGAACGCGAGGGCGAAGAGCATCGGCGTGTTGAAGCGGATCGACCCGCCCCACAGCGAGATGATGAGCGACGTCAGAATCGCGACCGACGGGATCGAGATGATCATCGTCGTCGTCTGGAAGAACGCGGCCATCGTCGTGCCCATGCCGGTCATGAACATGTGGTGCGCCCACACGATGAACGACATGAAGCCGAGAAAGATCAGCGAGTAGACCATCGTGCGGTAGCCGAAGAGCGGCTTCCTCGTGTTGTTGGCGATGATCTCCGCGACGATCCCCATCGCGGGGAGGATGAGGACGTACACCTCGGGGTGCGCCAGGAACCAGAACAGGTGCTGCCAGAGGAGCGGGTTCCCGCCTCCCGACACCTGGAGCGCCTGGCCGGAGACGACGAGGCCCGACGGGAGGAAGAAGCTCGTCCCCGCGACGCGGTCCATGAGCTGGAGCACGCCCGCCGCCTCGAGGGGCGGGAAGGCGAGGAGGAGCAGGAAAGCGGTCACGAACTGCGCCCAGCAGAAGAACGGCAGCCGGAAGAACGACAGCCCCGGCGCCCTGAGCTGGATCGTCGTCACGATGAAGTTGATCGCGCCGAGGAGCGACGACGTGATGAGGAGGACCATCCCCATGATCCACCACGTCTGTCCGCTGCCGGCGATGTCGGAGAGCGGCGCGTACGAGGTCCAGCCGGACTGCGCGGCGCCCCCCGGCGGGATGATGAACGACAGGAGCATCGTCACGCCGCCGAGGAAGAAGAACCAGTAGCTCGCCATGTTGATGCGCGGGAACGCCATGTCCGGCGCCCCGATCTGGAGCGGGAGGACGAAATTCCCGAAGCCGCCGACGGCGAGCGGCACGATGCCCAGGAAGACCATGATCGTGCCGTGCATCGCGCCCAGCTCGTTGTAGAACGTCGGCAGCATCGTGCCGCCGGGGGCCCGGCCCTCGCCGAAGAGCCCTCCGATGAGCGGGATCGCCTTACCGGGGAAGGCAAGCTGCCATCGCATGAGCATCATCAGGAAGAAGCCGAAGAGCAGGAAGCAGAGCGCCGTCACCGCGTACTGGATACCGATCGTCTTGTGATCGGTCGAGAAGACGTACTTCTTCCAGAACGACAGGTCGTGCGCGCCGTGCTCGTGGACGTCCGCATGCCCCGCATGCGGAGTCGTGGTGCCGGTCGACGCCATGCGTGAACCCCCGGTCGGCCGCCCGCGCTACTTCGCGCCGGGCGCCGTGAACTTGAAGTTGATCGTCTTCGTGTCGCTCGCGCCGACCGTCACGGTCTGCTTCTGGACGCCGAGCTTCTCGTGCCACGCGTCGATCTCGTAGGTCCCCGCGGGGAGGTCGGAGATCGTGAACTTGCCGTCGGTCTTCGTCACCGAGAAGAACGGATTGTCGAAGACGCCGGCGTACGAGCTCATCCACGGGTGGACGTCGCACTTGATCATGAACATCCCCTCGGCCTTGCCGAAGGTCTTGCTCGACTCCTTCACCGTCGGCGGCATCGCCATGTTGAACTGCGAGTTCACCTTGGGGAGCGCGTGGACGTTGTGGAGAATCCCGTCCGAGTTCAGGACCTTGAACGGCTGGTTGACCATCAAACCGAAGACGTGCGGATCGTAGTGGCAGCCCTTCTGGTCCATGACGACCGGGGTCGTCGGTGTCGGGTAGGTCTTCCCGGCGGGAAGGCCGCTGCCCACGCTGACCATGATATTGGCCATCGTGTTGCCGGAGCCGAGGACGAGGAGATCGCTCGGCTGCGGATTGCCGCCGTGCATCTTGGCGCAGTTGGCGTCGGCGGTCATGTCGATCGGCTTCAGGGTCGGGACCTTGCCGTCGTACGTCACGGTACCGGTGATCGTCGCGGCGAAGAGCGTGCCGCCGGTGAAAGCAGCGGCGAGGGCGACGGCGATGGTCGGAGTCACGAGACGGCGCATGGTTGTTCTCCTGAAAGAGGCCGGTTCAAAGTCTCGACTTTACTACATATTTTCGAACGAGAGGGACTCGGGCAGGCGCGGGTCGCCCACGGGGACGAGGGGCGCCCCCGAAAGGAGCCGGAACAGGAGCCCTTTGAAGAGGGCCGCGACCGCGATGACCGCGAAGAAGTCCGAGAGGTGGATGAGGTGCACGCGGGTGACGATCGGCCGCACCGTCGGCATGATGAGCCAGAAGACGTCGACGAGGTGCATGAAGAGGATCCATGCGGCGCCGGCGGTCAACAGCTTCGCGTTCCGCTTCACCGTGCGCGGCATGAGGAAGAAGAACGGCACGATGAAATGTCCGACCGCGAGCAGCATCGACACGCCGGACCAAGCGCCGATGAGACGGTTCCGGAAGAAGACCGTCTCCTCGGGGATGTTGCCGTACCAGATCAGGAAGTACTGAGAGAACCCGATGTAGGCCCAGAACACGGTGAAGGCGAAGATCATCTTCCCGAGGTCGTGGTAGTGCTCGACGCCGACGACGTCGGTCATGAGCCCCCACCGCTTCAATCCCATGACGAGCAGCGTGAGGAAGGCGAAGAAGCTCACGAAGCATCCGGCGAACCAGTAGACGCCGAACATCGTCGAGTACCACTCGGGTGACAGCGACATGACCCAATCGATCGACGCGAAGGTCTGCGTGAGCGCGAGCACGATGATCGCCGGACCGGCGAGACGCTTCAAGGTCACCGAGGTCGCGGCATCGCGCGTCGTGTCCTGCCGCCGGCTGGCGCGCGCGAAGAAGAGCGCGATCGCCGACCAGACGACGAAGTAGATCACGGCGCGGGCGACGAAGAACGACGTGTTCAGGAACGCCGCCTTCCCGGCGAGGACGGCGTTGTGGCCTTCGGCTTGCTCGTGGATCCAGGGGAAGACGTCGCCCATCAGGAGCAGGATCGGGGCGAAGAGGAGCGCGAAGAGCGGCATCGTCGCCATGACGTTCTCGCCGAGCCGCCGGACGACGATCCCCCACCCCGCCTGCGTCGCGTAGTGGATGAGGACGAACCACATCCCTCCGAGCGCGAGCGACAGGCAGAAGAGCACGGCGAGGAGCCACGAGAACGCGAACTCCCGCGGCCCACCGGCGGTCGCGTAGGCGAGCACTGCCGCGGCGAGGCCGACGCCGAGCCCGATCAGCGGAACTCGGGACAAGAAATGCCCGGGCGGGATCTTGATCTGGTCCTTGGCGAGCTCGCCGGCCCCGATCTCGTGACTCACTGCGGGTTCTCCACGAGGTCCACATGGACCGCCCCGGCCTGCTTCAGGAGCTGAACGGTCCCGGCCGCGTCGAACTTCGGGTCCCACGACTCGATCGAGATGAAGAAACGGTCGTCGGCGAACCGTGCGAACCGCGACGCCTCGAAGAGCGGGTGGTGGTGCATCGGCAGCTTGTTGAGGGCGAACATCCCGAAGACCGCGCCGAGCGCGCCGCCGAGCACCCCGAGCTCGAACGTGATCGGGATGAAGGCGGGCCACGTGAAATATGGCTTGCCGGAGATCGTCAGCGGGTAAGCGTACATGTGCACCCACGTCTGAAGACCGAACCCCGTGGCCGCACCGCCGAGCGCCATGACGAGCACGATCCACGGCAGCTTCGAGCGCTTCATCCCCATCGCCCCTTCGAGGCCGTGGACGGGGAACGGGGTGTGCGCGTCCCACTTCGTGAACCCGGCGTCGCGGACGAGCTCGCACGCCTTGTAGAGCTGCGCCGGGCTCGTGAACTCCGCGAGCGCGCCGTAGACGCGTCCGGGCGGGAGCGGGGCCTCCATGAGGTCCGCGAGCGCCATCAGTGGGCACCCTCTTCCGCCAGGTGCGCGGAAGGCGTGCGCTCGGGGCCCGGGTGGGCGTGCGGATCGGCCTGCGGCAGCACCGTCTTGACCTCGGCGGTCGCCACCATCGGGAGGAACCGCACGAACAGGCAGAACATCGTGAAGAAGAGGCCGAAGCTCCCGAGGAGGCACGAGACGTCCCAGACCGTCGGCCGGAAGTAGCCCCACGACGACGGCAGGAAGTCGCGGTGCAGCGACGTCACGATGATGACGAAGCGCTCGAACCACATCCCGATGTTCACGAAGATCGACATGACGAACAGGATCGGGATCGACGTCCGCGCCTTCTTGAACCAGAAGATCTGCGGGCTGATGACGTTGCAGGAGATCATCGTCCAGTACGCCCAGGCGTACGGCCCGAACGCGCGGTTCTTGAAGGTGAACAGCTCGTACGGGTTGCCGCTGTACCAGGCGATGAAGAACTCCATCCCGTACGCGTACCCGACCATCGACCCCGTGACGAGGATGATCTTCGCCATGTAGTCGAAGTGGCGGATCGTGACGATCTCCTTCAGGCCGAACGCGCTCCGGCAGATCACCATGAGGGTGACCACCATCGCGAACCCCGAGAAAATCGCGCCGGCGACGAAGTACGGCGGGAAGATCGTCGTGTGCCACCCCGGCAGCTGCGACACGGCGAAGTCCATCGAGACGATCGAGTGGACGGAGAGCACGAGCGGCGTCGCCAGGCCCGCGAGGATCAGGTAGGCGACCTCGTAGTGCTGCCAGTGGCGGTTCGAGCCGCGCCACCCCAGGGCGAAGAACCCGTAAATCTTCTTCTTGAGGCCGGTCGCCCGGTCGCGGATCGTGGCGAGGTCGGGGATCAGGCCGACGTACCAGAACAGCGCCGAGACGGAGCCGTAGATGCTCACCGCGAAGACGTCCCAGAGGAGGGGGCTCCGGAAGTTCGGCCAGACTCCCATCTGGTTCGGAATCGGGAACATGAAGTAGGCGACCCAGACGCGCCCGACGTGGATCCCCGGGAAGATGAGCGCGCACATGACGGCGAAGATCGTCATCGCCTCGGCCGACCGGTTGATCGACGTGCGCCACTTCTGCCGGAACAGGAAGAGGATCGCCGAGATCAGGGTGCCGGCGTGCCCGATGCCGACCCAGAAGACGAAGTTCGTGATGTCCCAGGCCCAGCCGACCGGGATCATCAGGCCCCAGACCCCGATCCCCTCCCAGAATAGCCAGGACACGGCGATGCCGAGGAGGCCCAGGAGCGCCAGCGACGGGATGAAGAAGAACCACCAGGCCTTGGGAGTCGGCCGCTCGAGCGGGCGGGCGACCGCCTCGGTAATCGAGTGGAAATCATGCCCCCCGAGGATGAGGGTGGGGCGGCCCGCGACCGGATCGTAGATGTCTTTGCCCCCGGTCACCGCCATAAGGGGCCGTTATTATCAAAAAGGGACCCTTAGGGTCAAGAACGAGAGCGGAAAAAGGCGGAGGAGTCGCGTTACAGCGTCACGCGCGCCAGCATCTCGGCCAGCTCGTTTCCCGACGCCGGCAGGCACGGCTTGATCTGGGAGCGCGGATCCCCGGCCCTGGGCTCAGGCGCGAAGAGCGCGTTCCACTCGGACATGCGGGACGCGCCATACCGCTCGAGGGCGCTGGCGTCCCGGCCGTTGCCGGCCGAGTCGATCGCCGAGGCCAGCTCCTTCGCCTCGCGGAGGCCGACGTTCATGCTCTGAGCGCCGATCGGACCGGTGAGATGCGCGGCGTCGCCGGCGAGCCAGACCCGCCCGCTGCCGAACGACGTCGCGAGCTTGCGCTCGAATAGGCCGACCGCCGTCCAGTCGAGCCTGCCGACGTGCCCCTTGAACCACGGCGCGCGCTCGGCGATGAGCTGGCGCAGGCGGGTATCGTCGGCGTGGTGCTCGCTCTCGAGATCGATCGGAAAGCTGAAGCGGGCGTGGCCGCCGGGGAGGGGCCAGTACGCGCCGACACGCTGGGGCTCGAGCATGAGGCGCCCGTCTCCCGGCACGTCGCCTGTGGTCTCGAACTGGAAGACGGAGAAGAGCTGTCCCTTCCCCATCCTGGTGTCGGAGATGTTCAGCCGGCGCCTGACGAACGAGTCGTAGCCGTCGGCGGCGACGATGTACGACGCTTCGACGTCGAACGTCTTGTCGACGACGACCTCCGTGTGCGCCACCGGGTAGCCGGTTGAGACCTTTTCGAGCTTCGCCACGCCGATCTTCACGCCGGCCGCGTGCGGGGCGATGTCCTGGACGCGGTGGTCCCAGTGCACCTTGATGCCGCGCTTGTCGAGCGCCGCCTCGAGGAGCGCCTCGAGCTTGCTCTGCGGGAGAACGACGACCGGCGTGCCGAGCTCGATGTCGCCGAGACGCTTCCCGCCGTCGAACAGACCGAGCTTCGCGATCGGCCGTCCCTCGTTCCGGATCGCGTCGCCGAGCCCGCCGGCCGCCAGCATCGCGAGGGTGTCGGCGTGGAGCACGAGCGCGTAGCTGTGCATGGCGCGGCGGCGCCCGGCGTCGTAAACCTGAACGCCCACACCGGCGCCGTGGAGCTCGAGCGCCGCGAACATTCCTACCGGCCCCCCGCCGATCACCACGACGTCGGACTTGAGCTCTTGCGCCATCGTGCCCTCCTCAGGAGAGGCCAACGGTAGTTCACGACTCTAGTCGAAAACGGACCGTTTGAGTCGTGAAACCCGCTACTTGTCCTCTCCCTTGGTCTTGATGTCGGGCCCGATCTTGGGCAGCCCCTTCTTGGCGAGCTCCGCATCGACCTTGGCGACCTTGTCCTTGCGGAACGCCTCGAACTCGTTGGAGACGTCGCCGAGCTCGCGCTTCAGGGCATCGGAGTAGGAGATGAGGGTCTCGGCCGGCTTGCCCTCGTAACCGACGATGGCGCCGTAGAGATCGTCCATGTGCTCGCGCAGTCGTTCTTCACCGGTGATGGCGCCGCCTTCCTTGGTGGCGACGATCTTCTTGCGGATCGTGTCGGCCCCGTCCGAGACATCGGCGAGATCCGTCTTGAGCGGGTCACCGTCTTGCACCTGCGTCGACACGGCGAGTGCGCCCTGACGGACGGCCATGACCTGCGCCGTCAGGTCGGTCATCTCGCCGAACATGCCGTGGACCTTCATCGCGGCGTCGAACTGGGCCTTGCGGTCGGCGGCGGTGAACGGCGAGCGCGGGTCGAGCCCGATGGCGATCTTCGTCTCGTAGGTATTCTTGCCTTTGGTCATGCGCACGGTGTAGGTGCCGGGCACGACGCGCGGACCGGAGAACGCGCTCCGCGCCAGCTGGGCCGCCGTCGGAACGCGCGGCGGCTTAACGCTCATGTTCCAGGTGACGCGATTGATCCCGCGCCGCTTGCTCGCCGGGAGCGTATCGAGGACGTTGCCCTTGTCGTCCAAGACCTCGAGCTTGAGCTTGCCGAAGATGTGGCGCGATTTCTGGTAGTAGGTGATGTCGACGCCGTTCGACGGGTTCGGCCCCGACCACGCGGCGTCGCCGTCGACCCATCCCCCGCCCGCCCGGATGCGCTGCTGCTGCGGCCGGATCGGAAGGAAGACAGCCTCCTGCGCCATCACGTCGGGGGTCAGCGCGCGCAGCGGCGTGAGATCGTCGATAATCCAGATCCCGCGGCCGTGCGTCGCCACGACGAGATCGCGGTCGCGCACCTGGACCGCGAGGTCGCGCACGGCGACCGACGGGAAGTCGCCGCCGGTGAACTGTGCCCACGTCGCGCCGTCGTCGTTCGAGATCCACAGGCCGAACTCGGTGCCGGCGTAGAGGAGGCCCTTCTTCACAGGGTCCTCGCGCACGACGTGCGCGTAGCCCCGGAGGCCCTTCGCCTTGTCCGGCGTGACGAGCGGCGTCCAGCTGTCGCCGTAGTTCGTCGTCTTGTAGATCATCGGGCGCATGTCGCCGAAGGTGTGGCGGTCGAAGGTGACGTACGCCGTCCCCGCGTCGAACTGCCCGGCGTCGACGTAGGACACCCAGGAATTGGCCGGCACGCCCGACTTTGCGGTGACGTTCTTCCAGCTCTTCCCGCCGTCCTTCGTGACCTGGACGTTGCCGTCGTCGGTGCCGACCCAGACGACCTTGCCGTCCTTGGGCGACTCGCTGATCGCGTAGATCGTCGTGTGCATCTCGGCGACGGAGTTGTCGACGGTGATCCCGCCCGACTCCTCCTGCTTCTGCTTCTCCGGGTCGTTCGTCGTGAGGTCGGGCGAGATCCGGTCCCATGTCTGGCCGTGATCGCGGCTCTTGAACAGGAACTGCGAGCCGACGTAGAGGGTCCCCTTCTCGTTCCTGGACATGTGGATCGGCGTGTTCCAGTTCCAGCGCAGCTTCTCGTTGTAGTTCGCCCGCGGCTGGATGTCGCGCGCCTCGTGCGTCTTGCGGTTGACGCGGCCGATCGATCCGCCCTGCGCCTCCGCGTAGAGGTAGTTGGGATCCGACGGGTCGGCGAACATCCAGAAGCCGTCGCCGCCGTACATGTTCTCCCACTGCTGGTTGCCGATGCCGCCCGGGTACGCCGACGGCGCGACCCACGAGCTGTTGTCTTGAAGGCCGCCGTAGACGTTGTACGGATCCTGGTCGTCGACGCTCACGTGATAGAACTGCGAGACCGGCAGGTTGTTCCCCTTCCACCAGCGGTCGCCGCCGTCCTTCGAGAACCACAGGCCGCCGTCGTCCCCCGTGATGACCTGCTTCGGATTCTCGGGATCGATCCAGACGTCGTGGAAGTCGCCGTGCGCGCCGCCGCCGACGTTGGCGAACGTCTTGCCGCCGTCGAGCGACTGGATCAGCGAGCCGTCCGGCTTGAAGAGCCGGTCGGGGTTCGTCGGATCGACGATGAGGTTCGCGAAGTAGAACGGGCGCCAGACCATGTTCTGGCTGTTGTCGCGGCGCTCCCACGTGGCTCCGCCGTCCGCGCTGCGGTAGATCGCACCGGATACGGATTCGACGAAGGCATAGACGACCTTGGGGTCGGACGGTGCGACCGCGACCGCGATGCGCCCGTACGGCTTCGCGGGGAACCCCTTGTTCGCGGCTTCCGTGATCTCGGTCCAGTGGTCGCCGCCGTCGTCCGTGCGGTAGAGGCCGCTCATCGAGACGGCCGAGGCATTCTCGCCGCCCGAGCGGAACGTCCAGCCCTTGCGGCGGAAGTCCCAGAGCGAGGCGTAGAGCGTCCCCGGGTTCTTCGCGTCCATCGACATCCCGCCGCAGCCGGTCGACGCATTTCCACCCTTCAGGACCTGCGTCCAGGTGGTACCGCCGTCCTTCGTGCGGTAGACGCCGCGATCGGTCGAGTCGCTCCACAGCTTGCCGGTCACGCAGGCGTAGACCGTCTTCCCGTCTTGCGGGTGGATCGCGATCTTGACGATGCGCTCCGACTCCGGAAGCCCCGTGTTCGTCCAGGTCTCACCGCCGTCCTTGGACCTGTAGATGCCGTCGCCGATCGAGACCGAGTTCCTGGTCCAGGCCTCGCCGGTGCCCACCCAGATCGTCTCGTGGTCGCTCGGGTCGATCGCAACCGCACCGATCGACTGAACCTTCTCATGGTCGAACTTCGGCGTGAACGTCGTGCCGCCGTCGGTCGACTTCCAGACGCCGCCGCTCGCGGCGCCGACGTAGACGATCGTCTCGCCGTCCTTCCCGTGCGTCGCCGCGACGGCCGCGATACGGCCGCTCATCGTCGCCGAGCCGATGTTGCGGATGCCGAGCCCCGAGATGACGCCGGCGTCGAGCCCGGGGGCCTTGTCGGCGGCGAACGCCGCGAGGCCGGCGAGGAGGACGAAGGGAATCATGGACCGTCTCATGGCTTCACCGCCGTGGGGAACGCGAACGGCCTATCGACCGGCACGTTGATCTCGACCTTGTCGATCTGGTTGCGCCCGACCTCGAACGGGAAGTAAACACCGCTCACCTGCTCGTACTCGCCCAGGTCGGTCGTCTGCACCTGCTCCTGGCCGCGCACCATGCGGTGGTTGACCGTGCGGATCTCGAGGAACGAATCGGGGTCGAGGAAGACGACGACCGAGTCGCCGTTCTTCTGCGTCAGGCGGAGCTTGTAGGCGTCCGTGCCGTCGATGTCCTCGGTGCCGAGCGACTCGAGCTTCGACCCCTTCGCCTGCCAGTCGAAGAGGGGTCCCGTGAGGTCGGCCGCCTCGACGAGCGCCTTCCCGTCGTCGGCGGAGAGCTTCTGCGGGTCCTTCCGGCCGCCGAACGGGCTGATCGACCACGCCTGTTGACCGTCCCACGCCTGGACCGCCGTCATCCCCTGGAGGCTGAATTCGCTCCGGTACTTGTCCGGCGCCACCCCCCAGCTCTCGGTCTTGGCCTCCGAGCCTCCGCCGACCCGGACCTTCCCGACGGTATGGATCGACGTGATCGCGCGCAGCTTGGCCGTGCCGCCCCGCGCCTCGATGTTCTTCTTCACCAGCTCGTCCGCCGTCATCTTCGGCGGCTCCGCTGCGGCGCCGAGCGCGAGCAGGACCGTGAACGCCACAAGGGTCGGCCTCATGAGCACCTCCGCTGGGGATCTACGAGCGCGGATAGTAAATGGTTTAGAAGAAAGTCAGTAGTCGGTAGTCTCGACTATCGACTATCGACTTCAGGCGAAGATCAGAAGCACCCCAAAGAGCACGCACCAGACGACTCCGAGAAAGTGCCAGTACATGACCGCGTAGGTAATTCCGTCGTGGTGGCCGCTCCCGTAGCGGTCGCGGCGCGTGCGGGAGAGCACGACGGCGAGGAGGATGAGGCCCCCGCTCACGTGGGCGGCGTGCAGGCCGGTCAGCATGTAGAAGGTGAAGGCGTAGAGGTTCTTCGTCGTCGCGGTCATCTGCGCCGTGACCAGCCCCCACCAGTTGGCCATCTGCGAGACGAGGAAGAGCACGCCGAGGATCAAGGTCGTCGTCAGCCAGCGCGCCGAATTCCGGATCTGACCGAGGCGGATCGAGACGAGCGCGCGCTGGATCGTGAAGCTCCCCGCGAGCAGGATCGCGGTCGTGATCCAGAGACCGTTCGGCAGGCGCGGCATGCCGGGCGGCGGCCACGCCTCGGCCTTGAGGCGGACGACGAGGAACCCCGCGATCGAGGCGGCGAAGAGCATCCCGAGCGCCCCGAGGAAGATCCACATCCCTAGAACGCCGGCACCGGGGATGTGCCCCCCGCGCGCCGCCCGCGGATCGCCGGGTGGGGTCACTGCGGGTTGGTCGTGATGCTCGGCGCGTATCCGGGGATCTGGTTGGGCAGGTATTCCCTCGTGTCGTCGAGCGCGATCACGATGAAGAGCATGAGCAGGGCGAGGGACGTGATGACGATCACGGCGTTGAACGGCTTGTCGTACTTCAGGTGCATGAAGAAGAGGAGGACGATCGAGGCCTTGACGACGGCGATCCCGATCGCGATCCACAGGTTGTACCGTCCGAAGTCCCTCCAGCTGACCGCGACGGTGACGTAGGTCAGAATGAGGAGGGTCGCGAGCACCCCGAAGAGAACGCGCAAGGGAACCACGTGGCCGACGCGGCTGTGGGCGGTTCTGTGTCCCATGGTCGCTACCTCGAGCCGATCAGATAGAGCAGCGGGAAGAGGAAGATCCAAATGACGTCGACGAGGTGCCAGTAGAGGCCCACGAAGTCGACCGGCGTGAAGTACTCCGGGCCGAACTCGCCGCGGATCGATCGGATGAGGATCCACGAGATGAGCCCGATCCCGACGAGGACGTGGATCCCGTGGAGGCCGGTCATCAGGAAGTAGATGCTGAAGAAGACCTGCACGTTGCTCGGCCGCTTGCCGAGGTGCACGCGCTCGGCGGCCGCGGCCTCGGGTTCCTGGACATGAACCGTGCCGCCGGGGCCGGCCGCGGAGGGAGCGATGCGCGACTTCTCGACGAGGAGCGGACCGTTCTTCCCGGGCAGCTCGACGCCGGCCACGGGAGGCGCCGGAGCCGGCGCCGGCGGCGCCTTGGCCTCCGCGGCTTCCTCCTCGTGCGGCTTGAAGTGGCTCCCGGGGAGCAGGCCGTGCTCCCACTTCGCCTTGTACTCGACGTACTTGATCCCCATGAAGCCGAAGCCGCCGAGGATCGTGAGGCTCAGGAGGAGGACGAGCAGGCGCCTCTGGCCGAGCTGCGCGGCCCGGACCGCCCAAGCCATCGTGAGCGAGCTGGAGAGGAGGATGACGGTGTTCGTGCCGCCGAGGACCTTGTCGAGGTACTGATGCGCGTAGATGAAGATCTCGGGGTGGTTCGCCCGGTAGATCGAATAGGCCACGAAGAGGCCGCCGAAGAGCAGGATCTCGGTCGCGAGGAAGAGCCAGATCCCGAGCTTGCCGGCGTCGAACTGCTGGGCCGGCGTCTCGAAGTGATGCTGGAGATGCGGCGGGTGCTCGTGAGCCTGGCTCATGCTCCCGCCGCCTCGTCGTACGTCTTGCTGACGTAGCCTCCGTGAACGGGGTCGCGCACGAGGTTCGTGTAGTCGTACGGATCTTCCGCGACCGGCGTCGTCGCGAAGTTGTCGTGCGGCGGCGGGCTCGCGGTGTGCCACTCGAGCGAGTTGCCGCCCCAGGGGTTCATCGGCGCCGGCTTCCCGCGGAAGAGCGACTTGATCAGGTAATACGCCGTGAGGAAGAAGCCGGCGGCCATGATGAACGAGCCGATCGTCGAGAGCCGGTGGTAGATCTCGAACTGCGGGAGATAGTCGAAGTACCGGCGCGGCATGCCGTGGCTGCCCATGATGAACTGGGTGAAGAACGTCAGATTGAAGCCCACAAAGATGAGCGCCGCCGCGATCCGGCCGAGCCTCTCGTCGTACATGACGCCGAACATCTTGGGCCACCAGTGGTGGAGCCCGCCGAGAAGCGCGACCACGGCTCCGCCGAACATGACGTAGTGGAAGTGCGCGACGACGAAGTACGTGTCGTGGAGGTGCACGTCGGTGGCGAGCGCGCCGAGGTGAAGCCCGGTGAGGCCGCCGATCCCGAAGGTGATGAGGAACATGAGGCCGTAGATCATCGCGGTCGTGAGCTGGATGTTCCCCTTGTAGAGGGTCGCGAGCCAGTTGAAGACCTTGATCGCCGACGGAATCGCGACCGAGAAGGTCAGCCCCGAGAAGAGCACGTTCGCCAGGCTCGACTGCCCCGAGACGAACATGTGGTGGCCCCACACCAGGAACCCGAACGCCGCGATCGCGATCGACGACAGCGCGATGAACTTGTAGCCGAAGATGTGCTTCCGCGAGTGCACGGAGATCAGCTCGCTGATGATCCCCATCGCCGGCAGGATCATGATGTAGACCGCCGGGTGCGAGTAGAACCAGAAGAAGTGCTGGTAGAGGACCGGGTCGCCGCCGAGCGCCGGGTCGAAGATCCCCACCTTGAGCACGCGCTCGGCGATGAGGAGGAGGAGCGTGATCCCGAGGACGGGGGTGGCGAGGACCTGGATGAGCGCCGTGCCGTAGAGCGACCAGAGGAAGAGCGGCATCTTGAACCAGGTCATGCCGGCGGGCCGGAGCTTGTGGATCGTGACGATGAAGTTCAAGCCGGTGAAGATCGAGCTGAACCCGAGGATGAAGGCGCCGAAGGTCGTCGCGACCACGTTCGTGTTCGTCGTCGTCGAGTACGGCGTATAGAAGGTCCACCCCGTGTCGACGCCACCCGCGACGATCGCGCCGACGGCGAAGAGCGAGCCGATGACCCAGAGCCAGTAGCTCAGGAGGTTGAGGCGCGGGAAGGCGACGTCCTTCGCGCCGAGCATGAGCGGCAGAACGAAGTTCCCGAGCGCGGCGGGGATCGACGGGATGATGAACAGGAAGACCATGACCGCGCCGTGGATCGTGAACATCTTGTTGTAGGTGTCCGCGTTCATGATCGTCGGCCCGCGCGAGAACAGCTCGGTGCGGACGGCGAGCGCGGCGAGGCCGCCGATGAGGAACGCGCCCAGGGTCGAGACCATGTACATGATCCCGATCCGCTTGTGATCGAGCGTGAACGCCCACGACGCGAAGCCGCGCGTATGGTTCAGGTAGTTGTCCCGTGCGGGTGGCGACGTCCGCGCCCCCGCCCCCGCGTGCCCTTCGATGACGCTCATCGCGACTCCCCCGGCTGCTTGAGGGTCTTCAGATACTCGATGATCGCGGTGATCTCCTTGTCCTTGAGGCGCCCCTGGAAGGTCGGCATGGCGCTCGGCGGACCGAAGCCCGCGACGACCTTCGCTTGCGGATTGACGATCGACTCGCGGACGTAGTTCTCGTCGACGGTCACCTTCGAGCCGTCGCTCAGCGTGACCTCGTGCCCCCAGACGCCCTTGAACGTGGGACCGATGCTGGCCGATCCGTCGATCGAGTGGCACTGCTTGCAGCCGCGCTGGTTGTAGAGCTTCTGCCCGCCCTCCCAGAGCTTCTCCGGCGGCAGCTTCTCGATGAAGTTCCCCTCGTCGGCGAGCCACTTCTCGAACGCCTGGGGCGTCTGCACGACGACCGAGCTCAGCATCGACGAATGCTGCGTCCCGCAATACTCGGCGCAGAAGATCTGGTACTGGCCGACCGCCGTCGCGTGGAACCACTCCTTCTCGTAGCGCCCCGGCACCGCGTCGCGCTTGATGCGGAAGTCGGGGATGTAGAGGCTGTGGATCACGTCCTGCGAGGTCATGACGAGCCGCACGTCGGTGTCGACCGGGACGTGCAGATCGGGGCTCACCACGCCGTTCGGGTAGGTGAACGTCCAGTTCCACTTCTGGCCGAGCACCTGGACCTCGTACGCGTTGTCCGGCGGCGTCGCGAGGTGGATGAACCCGGTGACCCCTTCCCAGAAGATGTAGATCACGATGAGGACCGGGATCACGGTCCACGTGACCTCGAGCGGGGTGTTGTGGGTCGGGGACGGCTGCTCCTCGTGGCCCGGCCGCGCGCGGTACTTCCAGATGAAGACGACGAGCAGACCGACGATCAGGGCGAAGAAGAACGCGCTGATCCAGGTGATGAGCTGGAAGAGGGAGTCGACCGCGGGCGCCGTCGTGCTTCCCTGGCGCGGAAGCCAGAAGCTGGCACCGGTGTCGACGGCGGAGAGGAGAGACGTCCACGTCATGCGGCACGACCCCGCGCGCGCTCGCGCAGCCAGAACGATCCCACGACCGAGCCGAGGACGAGCACGGTGAGCGCCCCCGCGGCGCGCATGAGCGTCACGGCGGCGAGGACGTAGCGGCCGCTCTCGACGTCGTAGTGGTAGCAATACAGGAGGAACCGATCGACGGCCGAGCCGATCTTCCCCCGCGACGCCTCGAGGAGGCCCATCTTCAAGGTCGGCGCGTCGAAGCGCACGCCGTAGAGGTAGCGCGAGACCCGGCCTTCGGGCGTCAGCAGGAAGATCGCCGCGGCGTGGCCGTACTGGTCGGTGCCGGCATCGTACTGATACCGGAAGCCGACGGCCTGCGCGAGCGCCTCGATGCTCGAGCTCGATCCCGTGAGGAAGTGCCATCCGGCCTCGGCCGAGGGACGGCCCAGCGCCGAGAGGTATTCCACGCGCTTCGCCGCGGCGAGCGGCGGCATCTCGCGCGGGTCGATGCTGACCGTCACGACGTCGAACTCGTCGCCGGGCGACCACGCGAGGTTCTTCATCCCGTCGACGAGCCCGTTCAGCTCGAGCGTGCAGAGCATCGGGCAGCGGTAGTAGTTGAGCGTGAGGATGACCGGCCGCCCGGGTTTGAAGTAGGAGCCGAGCGTCACGTCCCGTCCGCGCTCGTCCTTGAAGAGGAGCTGGAGAGGGAGCGCGGCATCCCGCTTCTCGTCGACGCCCACGCCCTCGAGCGCCTTCGGGACGGGGTCGCTACGGTCCTGGGCGAGCGCCGCCGGGACGACCGCGAGAACAAAGAGGAGAACGACGGCTCTCATTTCTTCGCACCGCCGGCGGGGGCGGCCGCGGGGACGAGCGGCAGCGGAACCGCCTTGAGGTCCGGGTCGCGCGCGAGGAGGTCCATCGCGCGATCGATCGGGATCGAGACGGCGCCCGCGGCCCGGTCGACCCACGCCTGCGCCTGGAGGACCTCTTGCTGGTGGACCCTCAAGGTCTGGAGCTCGAGCGGGGTCACGTCGACCACCTTACGCTGCACCTCGGCACGCTGCACCCGCTCGTAGAGGCCCTGGAGGAAGGCGACGGCGGTGACGAGGAGGATCGTCCCGATGATCCCGACGAAGGCGATCTGGAGGGTGTCCGGCTCGGACTCCTCGACCGCGGAGGGCGCGCGCACCGGCTCAGACATTCTCGAACCCCAGGGACTCGCCGAGGCGCGGGTCCTTCACGGGAACCAGCGCCGAGGCTCCGAGGCGCCGGATCGCGACCGCGAAGAAGATGCCGCCGATCCCGACGAACGTCGCCACGTCGACGAGCGACGGCGAGAAACCGTCCGGCGTCTTCGACGGCATGACGAGCCAGTAGATGTCGAGCCACTGCATGACGAGCATCCACACGGCGCCGGTGACGATGAGCGGCCGCCGGCGTTTGACGTTACGTGACATGAGGAGGAGGAACGGGAGGAAGAAGTGCCCGAAGAGGAGGACGACGCTGACCGTCGTCCACGACCCGTGCTGCCGCGCGGCGTACCAGGCGGTCTCCTCGGGGAGGTTCGCGTACCACATGAGCATGTACTGCGAGAAACCGATGTACGCCCAGAAGATGGTGAACGCGAAGAGGAGCTTCCCGAGGTCGTGATAGTGCTCGGCGGTGATCGCGTGGACGAGACGGCCCCCGCGCTGCACGGCGGCCGAGACGAGGAGGAGGAGCGCGAAGCAGCCGAGGATGCAGCCGGCGAAGAAGTAGACGCCGAAGATCGTGCTGTACCAGTGAGGCGTGAGCGACATGATGAAGTCGAACGCGAAGAAGGTCACCGAGAAGGCGAAGAGCACGAGGCCGGTCGTCGACGCCGCCTCCATCGCACGGGTCGGCGCGATCGTGCCCACCGTGTCCTGCTCGACCGAGCGGCGATGGAACCACACCGACAGGATCGTCCACACGGCGAAGTAGAGGACGGCGCGGATGGAGAAGAACGTGTCGTTGAGCCACGGCGCCTTCGCGTGGAGCGCCGGATCCGCGGCGACCTTGGCGGCGTCGGTCCACGGGTAGAGCGCATGCAGGCCCGCCAGGACGGGAAGCACGAGGACCGCCATCGGCAGGAAGACGTTCGGCGCGAACACCTCCGCGAACCGCCGGATGACGACGCTCCACCCCGCGCGGGTCACGTGCTGGATGAGGACGAAGACGAGCGACCCGAGCGCGAGCGAGAGGAAGAACAGGAAGCTCGTGAGGTACGAGGCGTAGAAGCGGTCCCAACCGACGGCCGGTGCGAGAGCTGCGGCACCGCCGAGGCCGGCGATTCCGAGGACCGCGGCGATCCTGAACGCACGCACGCCTCCGGCGCCGAGGACGACGTCTTCGCGGCCGATCTCGACGGTCGACGGCGCGCTCACTTCGCGACCTCCTTGAGCGCCGCACGCTCGTCTTGCGTGAGGAGCGCGACCGGAGCGCGCTGGCTGAGCTGGAGCGCCCGCACGTACGCGACGATCGCCCAGCGGTCGGCCTCCGGGATCTGCGGCCCGTAGGAGGGCATCGTGCGGATCCCGTTCGTGATCGTGTTGTAGATGTGACCCACCGGCCTCGCCAGGACCGTCGCATCGTGCATGGATGTCGGGGGCACCCATGTCCCCTCTTGCAGGCGATCGGCGCGCGCCGCGACCATCCCGTCGCCGAAGCCGGCGAGGCCGTGGCACGGCGAGCAGTAGATCCCGAATCGCTCCTGCCCGCGATGGAGCAGGGTGGCGTTGACGGGAAGCGGGATCGCCTCGACCCACGCCCCGTCCTTGATCCCGAGGCGGACGGCGTCGTCGGACGGCAGGTGGCCGCGCGCGACGGTGTTCGCGACCCAGGGCCTCTCCTCGCGCGCGTCGACGAAGAGCGGGTTCACCTGCTGGCTCTTGAACCGGCCCTGATTGTCCATCCCCTGGATCGGGTGGACGCGCGGCAGGGCCGACAGGGTCGCGCGTGCCCTGAAGACGAAGGCGAACGGCAGCAGCGCCAAGCACGCCGCAAGGACGAAGATCGTCGGGAGCCGCTTGCGCAACACCGCCTACTCCTCGATCCACTCGACGCGGGTGCCGCCGGCGCCGCGGAGGAGACGGTCGGTCTCCTCCACGTCGAACCGAGGGTCCTTCGCGTCGATCGCGATGAAGAATGCGTCGGTCGTCGTGCGTCGGAACCGCTCGTTCCGGAAGAGCGGGTGGTGGAGCTGCGGCAGCCCGTTGAACACGAGCATCGCGAAGAACGCGGTGAGCGAGGCGAGCAGGATCGTCAGCTCGAAAGCGACCGGGATGTTCGCCGGCAGGCTGAAGAACGGCTTGCCGCTGATGATGATCGGGTAGTCGACGGCGTTCATCCACCACTGCATGAGCACGCCGCCGAGACAGCCGGTCGCCCCGGCGAAGAAGACGAGCCACGGGATGCGCGTCGGCCGCACGCCCATCGCGTCGTCCAGGCCGTGGACCGGGAACGGCGTGTACGCGTCCCAGCGCACGTAGCCCGCATCGCGGACACGCGACGCGGCGTGGGTCAGCGCGTCGGCGTCGGGGAACTCGGCGAGCAGTCCCCAGAGCGCGCGCTCGGCCTTCGGCGCCGCGCTCATCGGTGGGCCTCGCGGTGCGGGCGCGGCATGACCGCCTTGACCTCCGCCATCGCGACCATCGGCAGGAAGCGGAGGAAGACCAGGAAGAGGGTGAAGAAGAGGCCGAACGACCCCATGAGCGTGAGCACCTCGACCCAGGTCGGGGTGTACGATCCCCAGCTCGAAGGCAGGTAGTCGCGCGAGAGCGTCGTCACGATGATGACGAACCTCTCGAACCACATGCCGACGTTCACGGCTGCCGCGACGCCGAAGATGATCCACGGGTTGCTGCGGGCGCGGCGCGACCAGAACACCTGCGGCGCCGCGACGTTGCACATGACCATCGTCCAGTACGCCCACGCGTAGGGGCCGAAGGCGCGGTTCACGAAGACGAACCCCTCGACGGGGTTGCCCGAGTACCAGGAGATGAAGAACTCGATCGCGTAGGCGTAGCCGACCATCATCCCGGTCGCGAGGAGGATCTTGCACATGTTCTCGAGATGGCGCGGCGTGATGAGGTCCTTGAGGCCGAACCACGCGCGGCACGGCACCGAGAGCAGGAGCACCATCGCGAACCCGCCGAAGATCGCCCCGGCGACGAAGTACGGCGGGAAGATCGTCGCGTGCCATCCCGGCAGCATCGACGTCGCGAAATCGAAGCTGACGACGCTGTGCACCGAGAGCACGAGCGGCGTCGCGAGCCCGGCCAGGAGCAGATAGGAGCGCTCGTAGCGGTGCCAGTGCCGGTTGCTCCCTCGCCAGCCGAGAGCCGCGATCCCGTAGGCGATCTGGCGCACCTTCGTCTTCGCGCGGTCCCGGATCGTCGCGAGATCGGGGATGAGCCCCATGTACCAGAAGCACAAGGAGACGGTGAAGTAGGTCCCGACCGCGAAGAAGTCCCAGAGGAGCGGGCTCCTGAAGTTCGGCCACATGTCCATCTGGTTGGGGAGCGGCGCGATCCAGTACTCGAACCAGATGCGGCCGACATGGATGCCGGGGAAGAGCAGCGCGCAGATGACGGCGAAGATCGTCATTGCCTCCGCGAAGCGGTTGATCCCCGTGCGCCAGCGCTGCCGGAAGAGGTAGAGGATCGCCGAGATGAGCGTGCCGGCGTGGCCGATCCCGACCCAGAAGACGAAGTTCGTGATGTCGAAGCCCCAGGAAACCGGCTTGTTGAGCCCCCACACGCCGACGCCCGTCGTGATGAGGTAGAGCACGACGAGGCCGAGGATCCCGGTGAACGAGGCCGCGATGGCGAAGGCGACGTACCAGGCCTTCGGCGGCTTCGGAGCCTCGACGATCGCGCAGACACGCTCGGTGACCCCCGCGTCGTCGAGCCCACCGAGGACGAGCGGCTGACGGGCGGTCGGATCTTGCGACGTGTTGTCGCGCCCGGCCCGCGGATCGAGGGCGGCGACGCCCATCACGCCTCCTCCCCCGCGGGGTTCTTGAGGCGCGCGAGGTAGCGCGTGCGCGGGCCGGTGTTGACCTCGTCCAGGACCCCGTACGATCGCGCGTCGGCGTGCCGCGCGGCGATGCGGCTCCCCTTGAGATTGAGGTCGCCGAAGACGATCGCCTCGGTCGGGCAGACCTGCGCGCACGCCGGCACGATCTCCCCGTCCTGGAGGTCGCGGCGCTCATTCTTCGCCGCGATCTTCGCCGTCTCGATCCGCTGGATGCAGTAGGTGCACTTCTCCATGACGCCGCGCGAGCGGACGGTGACGTCGGGGTTGTAGACCATCATCGCGACCGCGCTCTCGTGCTTGTGGTTGTTGAACCAGTTGAAGCGGCGGACCTTGTAGGGGCAGTTGTTCGAGCAGTAGCGCGTGCCGACGCAGCGGTTGTAGATCATGACGTTCAGCCCCTCGTGGTCGTGGACCGTCGCGGCCACGGGGCAGACCTGCTCGCACGGCGCGTTCTCGCAGTGGTGGCAGGCCATCGGCTGGAAAGCCATCCGCGGCTTCTCCGCCTCGCCGGCGAAGTAGCGGTCGACGCGGATCCAGTGCATCTCGCGTCCCCTCAGGACCTCGCTCTTGCCGACGACCGGGATGTTGTTCTCGGCCTGGCAGGCGATCGTGCAGGCGGCGCAGCCCACGCACGAGCTGAGGTCGATCGCCATCGCCCACTTGTGGCCGCTGTACTCGTGCGGCTTCCACAGGTTGGCGGGCTTCGGGACCTCCACCATCTCCTTCGCGAACTCGGGGTGCGCCTTGTATTCCTTCAGCGTCCCGGTCCGGATCAGCTCGTCGGCGCGGATCGCCTGCTCTTTCTTGCCGAGCGCGTCGACGACGTGGTGGTCCTGCGTCGTCGCGAGCTCGATGTGCCCGGATGCGCGCGTGACCTTCGCCTCGTGGCGCCAGAGGGCGTCCGAGCGCCGGAAGCGATACGCGTCGACGCCGAGACCGTTGCCGACGCGACCCGCTGCGGTCCGGCCCCATCCGAGCGCCACGCCGACCGTCCCCACCGGCTGGCCCGGGAGGATGTAGGCGGGGAGCGTGATCGTCCCGCCCGCGGCGGTGATGGCGACGAGGTCGCCGTTGCGCTTGACGCCCAGTGCGTCGGCGTCGGCGGGGGCGAGGAGCGCGGCGTTGTCCCACGTGAGCTTCGTCACCGGGTCGGGCAGCTCCGCAAGCCATCCGAGGTTGGCGAAGCGGCCGTCGTAGAAGGCCGACCGCGTGAAGACGAGCTCGGCCGCGCCTCCACCGATCTGGCGTGCGTCGGCGAGCGAGGCGACCGCGCGGCCGAAGCCCGCGGCAATGGCCGGGGAGACGTCGGCGGAGCGGGTTCCGGGCGCGACGCCGTCGTGGACGATCCTCCGCCACTCGGGATCGGAGCCCGCGAAGCGCCGGCGCACGAGATCGTAGCCGGCCGTCGCCTTCCCGTCGGCGAAGCGCGCGACCAGCTCGATCGCCGAGCGTCCGCCGTAGAGCGGCTCGATGAGCGGCTGGACGACGGACACGGTGCCGTCCCACGCCCGCGCATCGCCCCATGCCTCGAGGTAGTGCGCCTGCGGCACGTGCCAGCGGCATGCGCGGGACGTCTCGTCGTCGTACAACGCGAGGTGCGCGCTCTTCTTGACCGACGCGATCTTGGTCGCGAAGTCGAGATCTCCGGGCGCGTCGTACGCGGGGTTGCCGCCCACGATGAGGAGCGCTTCGACGAGCCCGGCGCCGATCTCCCCCGCGAGCTTGGCGGCGGCGGCGCTGTGCGAGGGCCGCGCGGGAGCCGGGTCGGGAGCATAGCGAACCGCCGCCCCCGCGTTCCCGAGCGCCGCGTTCAGGGCGTGCGCGAGCGCGTGCGCCGCCGCGGGCTGCCTCTTCCCGACGACGACCGCGCCGCGGCCGCGCGCGGCGAGGAGATCTTGTGCGAGCGCGTCGATCCGCTTGTCGTCCCAGGGGTGGCTGACGAAGCGTGAGGTGGCGTCGTCGATTTCGGGCGGGAGGGGCAGACCGTGGGCGCGCAGGCGCGCCGCGAGGCGTCCGAGGGCCACGGAGACGAGGGCGCTCTGCACCGCGATCCGCTCGTCGGCGCAGGCTCCGGTGTTCGTGAAGCCAGCCTCGACGACCCACATCCGGTTCATCGTCCCGCCGGAGGCGGAGCGCCGGACCGCCCAGGCCCGCGCGTTCTCGATCGACTGGGGGTCGTCCACGAAGAGATCGGCGTCGAAGGCGGCGATCACGTCCGCCTTCGCGAGGTCGAGCACCGTCCTGACGGGGCGGCCGAAGGCGAGCGAGGCTCCCTCGCGGGCCTGGTCGCCGGTCAGCGGATCCCACTCGACCCAGACCGCCTTCGGGAACTTGAGCGCCAGCTTCGCCTGCAGATCGGCCAGGGTCGGCGACGACGACGGCTCGGCGAGGATCCGGAACCCTTGGCCGCCGCTCGGCGTCATCTCCTGCGCGAGCGCGTCGAGCCACTGGTCGAAATCGTCCTGGGTGCGCGAGTGCGCGGCGCCGCCGGTGCGCTCGATCACATCGGTGCTGCGGTCGGGATCGTAGAGCTCTAGGATCGTGGCCTGGGCGAACGTGTCGGTCGCGCCGAGGCTTCCCGGGTGGAGCGGGTTGCCCTCGATCTTGATCGGCCGGCCGTCGTAGCTCGAGACGAGGAGCCCGATCGCCCGGCCCGAGAGATCGAACGCCGTCGCGAACTGGAGGACGCTCCCCGGCACGTACCCTTCGGGGCGGTGCGCGAACGGGACGATGTGCTCGGTCGGCCAGCGGCGGCAGGCGGTCATCCCGGCGAGCGCGACCGACGCGCCCATGAGCCGGAGGAAGTCGCGTCGCGACGGCGCCAGCATCTCGTCGGCGTGAAGCGGGAACTCGCGGCCCACGGTCTCGCGGAACGACGGATCGCCGGCGAGGTCCTCGAGGCTGCGCCACATGCGGCCCTGATCGTCGTCTAGCGGTGGCATGTGCTGCAGTCCTCGGAAGGGTTCAGGTGGTACTGCTCGCGGACCTTGCGGCCGATCGCCAGCCGGTCGGTGCCCGGCGGCGGCCAGTCCATCTTCGTGACGAGCTCGGGAGGGCGGAGGTGCGCGTCGGGGTTGCGGTGGCAGTCGAGGCACCACCCCATCGACAGCTTCTTCGCCTGATAGACGACCTCCATCTTGTCGACGCGGTCGTGGCACTCGGCGCACCCGACGCCGCGCTGCACGTGGGCGCTGTGATTGAAGTAGACGAAATCGGGAAGGTCGTGGACGCGCACCCAAGGCACCGGCATCCCGCTCGCGTTGCTCTCACGAACGGTGAGGAGCTTCGGCGACGCCGACTTGATGTTGGTGTGGCAATTCATGCAGGTCTGCGTGGGCGGGATCGCGGCGTGGGCGGCGATCTCGACCGTCGTGTGGCAGTAGCGGCAGTCGATGCCGAGCTGCCCGGCGTGGAGGAGATGCGAGTACGGGACCGGCTGCACGGGCGCGTAGCCGACGTCGGTCGTCGCGGGCGATCCGCCGTACCAGACCAGGAAGACGAGGAAGACCGGCACGCCGAGGGCGAGGCCCGCGAGCAGGGGCTTCAGATCGTCGACCCACTTGGGGAAGACGAACGGACGATTGCCGTCTTGTGCCATGCGGACCGCGCACTATATCGAGAGGCACGATCCGGGTGCAAGCGAACGGAAACGGTGAAATCGTTGGGACTGGCACCGATTTTCGTCCTTCAGAAAATCGGTGCCTGTCCTCTTATTTCACGAACGGAACTTGATCCCGCAACCGACCGACTTGGTCTCTTTGACGGCGACGTCCTTACCGGAGGTGACCGCCTCGAGGGCGTTCTTGAGATAGGGGCTCGTCACGGCCTTCGCGTCTTCCTTGTTGTCGTCGATCGCGCCGTGGTAGACGAGCTTTCCGCCCTTGTCGAAGAGGAACGCTTCGGGGGTCCGCGTCGCCCCGAACGCCTTCGCGACCGACGAGGTCGCGTCGACGACGTACGGGAAGTTCATGCCGTCTTCCTTCGCTTTCGCCTGCATCGTGCCCATGTCGTCCTCGGGCGCGACGTTGGGATCGTTCGAGTTGATCGCGACGACGCCGATCCCCTTCGCGGCGTACTCGTTGCCGAGGGCGACGATCCGCGATTCCCACGCCTTGGCGAACGGGCAATGGTTGCAGGTGAAGACGACGAGGGTTCCCGCCGGCTTCTGAACCTGGGCGAGGGTGACGTCCTTGCCGTCGACGTTCTGCATCTTCACGTCGGTCGAGGGCATCTTGCCGCCGATCGTGAGCGGATCGCCGGCGAGGATGAATCCCGCCGCGGCCGCGAGGACGAGCGGAACTGCCAATAGTGCCTTCCGGTTCATGGAGCCTCCTTGGATGCAAGCGCCGCCTCGGCGCGCTTCTTGATGGTCGCGTAGTCGGCCTTCCCCTCCCAGTAGCGGACGAGCTTCCCGTCCTTGCCGTAGAGGAACGTCGCGGGGATCGAGCCGGTCCACCGCCGGTCGAGGCCATCGATGAATTTCTGATCGGTCTCCGCCTGGATGAAGGTCGGGAAGTCGACGCCCTGCTCGGTGAGGAACGTCTTCACATCGGCCGCGGAGTCCGACATGTCGGCCGAGACGAGGACGAGGCGGAGTCCCTTCGGCGCGAGCTCGCGGGCCGCCTTGATGAGATCCGGGAACTCCTCGCGGCACGGCATGCACCACGTCGCCCACACGTTGAGCATGACCGCGGAGGCGCCGGCGCGATGGACCTCGTCCAGGACCGCCTTGGAGTCGGCGGGGCGGGGCGCCGGGGCGGCGGCCGCGGCGGCGAGGAGTACTGCTGCGACGATCGGCATGCGTCCGCAGAGGATGGCCTACGGCGAAAAAGCCCGCAACCTTTGCTGGGACGGGGGCGCATGGGGGGTGGGACGGTTAACATCGCTGCCAGGAGGCCGCCATGACCCTTCGACGCTTGCTCCCGCTCATCGGAATCCTGGCTCTCACCGCGTTGCCGGCGCTCGCACGCGTCGACGTGACGCTCGACGCGGCCACCCTGAACGAGCTGCTCTCCAAGCTGGCGCCCGACCACGTCCCGGTCGACCTGCACAGCGGCAAGACGCTCAATCTCCAGCTCAAGGACGTGAAGGTCACCGGCTTCGACCCGGCCGCAGGGCCGAACGGCGGGATCTTGACGTCACTCCGCCTCATCGTGCCGGAGCTGAACCTCGACTCGCCGGTGACGCCGCGGCTCACCCTCGACGTGAAGGACGCCGGCGGGAAAAAGGTCTGCTTCCTCAAGTTCGACAAGGTGAATCTCACCCTGCCGATCATGGGCGCCATCGACGTCGGCCCTCTTCTCCCGCCGCTCCCGATCCTCCCGGACAAGGGCTGGGAGGTCGACTCCGCCAACGGCCCGATGGAGGTGACGCCGAAGCTCATCGACGCGAAGACGGGGGCCCAATCGATCCGCGTCGGGTTCGACCTCGTCGTCGGGCCTGCGACCGGGGGCACCGCCGGACGCTAAGTGCGTCATGGCCGGGCCTTCCGGGGGGCGTTTGGTAATCTTCGGAGGGGAGGCCCTTCGCGATGCCCCTCACGTCTCATCCGCTCGCCCGGTTGCTCCTCGAGCGCATCCTCGTGCTCGACGGCGCCATGGGGACGATGATCCAGTCGTACCGGCTGGGTGAGGCGGACTTTCGCGGGGAGCGGTTCAAGGATCACTCGAAGGACCTGAAGGGCTGCAACGACCTGCTGTGCCTCACGCGGCCCGAGGTCGTCCACGAGATCCACACGAAGTATCTCGACGCCGGCGCCGACATCCTCGAGACGAACACCTTCAACGCGCAGGCGATCTCGCTCGCCGACTACGGGATGGAGCGGCACGCTTACGAGATCAACAAGGCGGCCGCGGAGATCGCCGTTCGCGCGGCCCGCGCCGCCACGGCGGCGCACCCGGGCAAGCCGCGCTTCGTGGCGGGCTCCCTCGGTCCAACGAACCGCACGGCGTCGCTCTCCCCCGACGTCGAGAATCCAGCGTTCCGAGCGATCCACTTCCGCGAGCTGAAGGACGCGTACAAGGAGCAGGCGCGCGGCCTTCTCGACGGCGGCGCCGATCTCCTCCTTCCGGAGACGACGTTCGACACCTTGAATCTCAAGGCGGCGCTCTTCGCGATCCAGGAGCTGTTCGAGGAACGAGGAAGCTCGGTGCCGGTGATCGCATCGCTCACGATCACCGATCAGAGCGGGCGCACGCTGTCGGGGCAGACGCTCGAAGCGGCATGGATCTCGATCTCGCACGCGCCGCTCCTCGCGACGGGTCTCAACTGCGCGCTCGGTGCCGAGCAGATGGGCCCGTTCCTCGAGGACCTTCAGCGCGTCGCGCCGCTCCCGATCACCTGCTATCCGAACGCGGGGCTTCCGAACGAGCTCGGAGGCTACGACGAGACGCCGGCGCAGATGGCGGCGACCCTCGCCGAGTTCGCGCGCGAAGGCTGGGTCAACGCCGTCGGCGGATGCTGCGGGACGACCCCGGCGTACATCGAGGCGATCGCGCACGCGGTCGGCGGGCTCCGTCCGCACAAGCCGGTCGCGCCGGTCGCGTTCACGTACCTCTCCGGGTTCGAGCCCCTTTCGATTCGCCCCGACTCGAACTTCACCGTGATCGGCGAGCGGACGAACGTCACCGGCTCGAAGAAGTTCGCGCGCCTCGTGGCGGCGGACGACTACGAGGGCGCGCTCGCCGTCGCGCGCGATCAGGTCGCGGGCGGCGCGAACATCCTCGACGTCAACTTCGACGAGGGCCTCCTCGACTCCGAGAAGGCGATGACCACCTTCCTCCACCTCATCGGCTCCGAGCCCGAGATCGCGAAGCTCCCGATCATGGTCGACAGCTCGAAGTGGTCGGTGCTCGTCGCCGGTCTCGAGTGCCTCCAGGGCAAGGGCGTCGTCAACTCGATCTCGCTCAAGGAGGGTGAGGAGGTCTTCAGAGGACACGCCCGGGCGATCCGGCGCTACGGCGCCGCGGTCGTCGTGATGGCGTTCGACGAGGAGGGCCAGGCGGTCGAGGTTGACCGCAAGGTCGCGATCGCGAAGCGCGCCTACCGGATTCTCACCGAGGAGGTCGGCTTCCCTCCCGAGGACATCATCTTCGACGCGAACATCCTGACCGTCGGCACCGGGATCGAAGAGCACGCCCCGTACGCCGTCGCCTTCCTCGACGCGGTGCGGCGGATCAAGCAGGAGTGCCCCGGCGCCAAGACATCGGGCGGCGTGAGCAACGTGTCGTTCTCGTTCCGCGGGAACGAGCCGGTCCGCGAGGCGATGCACGCGGCGTTCCTCTACCACGCAATCCGCGCGGGACTCGACATGGGGATCGTCAACGCCGGCCAGCTCGCCGTCTACGACGAGGTCCCGAAAGACCTCCTGGAGCACGTCGAGGACGTGCTGCTGAACCGCCGGCCCGACGCCACCGAGCGTCTCATCACGTTCGCTGCGGGAATCAAGGGAGGCGCGAAGGCGCGCGAGGTCGACGAGGCCTGGCGCAACGCCCCGGTCGAGAAGCGGCTCGAGCACGCGCTCGTCCAGGGCATCGTCGATCACGTCGAGGCCGACACCGAGGAGGCGCTCGCCCGCTATGGCAAGCCGCTCGCCGTCATCGAGGGGCCGCTCATGGCCGGGATGAACGTCGTCGGCGAGCTGTTCGGCGCCGGGAAGATGTTCCTGCCCCAGGTCGTCAAGAGCGCGCGCGTCATGAAGAAAGCGGTCGCGTGGCTCGAGCCGTACCTCGAGGCGGAGAAGGCCGCAGGCGGCGGCGCGACCTCCCGGGCTCGCGTGCTCATGGCGACGGTCAAAGGGGACGTCCACGACATAGGCAAGAACATCGTGGGCGTCGTGCTCGGCTGCAACAACTACGAGGTCATCGATCTCGGCGTCATGGTCTCCGCCGAGCGGATCCTGAGAGAAGCGCGCGAGCGCGACGTCCAGGTCATCGGCCTCTCGGGGCTCATCACGCCTTCGCTCGACGAGATGGTCCACGTCGCCCGCGAGATGAAGCGGCAGGGGTTCACGACGCCGGTTCTCATCGGCGGCGCGACGACGTCACGCAAGCACACCGCCGTCAAGATCGCCCCCGAGTATCCGGGCCCCACCGTCCACGTCGTCGACGCGAGCCGCGCCGTCGACGTCGTCGGCAGCATCGTCTCTCCCGCGCTCTCGGGCCCCTTCCTCTCGGACGTGCGCGCGGAGTACGAGAAGATCCGCCGCTCCTACGAGGCGCGCGACCAAGCTCCCACGGTCCCCTACGCCGTTGCGCGGGCGCGACGTCCCGCCCTCTCGTGGTCGGGAGACGAGATTCCGCGCCCCGGGTTCCTGGGCTCGCGCACCGTCGCCACGCTCCCGCTCGACGAGCTGCTGCCCTACATCGACTGGACACCCTTCTTCCATGCCTGGGAGCTGCCCGGCGTCTACCCTCGCATCCTCGAGCACCCGGTCCACGGCGCCGCGGCGCGCGAGCTGTTCGACAACGGCCAGAAGCTGTTGGCGCGGATCGTCGACAAGCGCCTCCTCCACGCCTTCGGCGTCTACGGCTTCTTCCCCGCGAACGCGCACGGCGACGACGTCGTGCTGTGGCGGGACGAGTCGCGCGACGCCGAGCGTGCGCGCCTCCACTTCCTCCGCCAGCAGACCGAGAAGGGCGAGGGCGAGCCGCTCCTCTCGCTCGCCGACTTCGTGGCGCCGCGCGAGAGCGGGATCGTCGACTTCGTCGGCGCGTTCGCGGTGACGACCGGCATCGGCGTCGACGCGCTCGTCAAGAAGTTCGAGGCCGATCACGACGACTACAACGCGATCCTCGTCAAAGCGCTCGCCGACCGGCTCGCGGAGGCGTTCGCCGAGCTGCTCCACCATCGCGCGCGCATCGAGTGGGGCTACGGCCGCGACGAGCGACCTTCGCTCGACGATCTCATCCACGAGCGCTACCGCGGCATCCGCCCCGCTCCCGGCTATCCCGCCTGCCCCGACCACACGGAGAAGGCGACGCTCTGGCAGCTCCTCGACGTCGAGTCCGCCGCGTCCATCCGCCTCACCGAGAACTTCGCGATGACCCCTGCGGCGTCCGTGAGCGGCTTCTATTTCGCGCACCCGAAGTCGCGCTACTTCTCCCTCGGCAAGATCGGGCGCGATCAGGTCGAGGACTACGCGCGGCGGAAGGGAATCACCGTCGACGAGACGGAGCGCTGGCTGCGGCCGCACCTCGGCTACTGAATTGGGGACAGAATGTCCCCATTTCACTTCTTGAAATAGCGGCTCGGATCCCAGGTCAGCCACTCGGGCTCCTGTTCGTCCTCCGGTGGCTTCGCCGGCTCCGGTGCTTTGATCCACAACGCTCCCTGCTCGACCTTCGTCTCGTAGACGCGCACCTTCGCCCACGGCCTCAGGGGGCACTGACCCGTCGTCGTGTCGTAACGCCACTCGTGCCACGAGCACTGCAGGTCGTCGCCGACGAGGCGGCCGTCGGCGAGAGACGCGCCCATGTGCGGGCAGGCGTCGGCGACGGCGATGAAGCGCGCGCCGTCCCAGAAGACGGCGACAGCGTTTCCGGCGACGTCGACGCGCCGGCCGCGCCCCTTGATCCAGCGGGCGGTCTCGCCGGCGCGAACCCAGGGATCAGTCACGGATCCTGAGCGGAACCTTGGGCGCGGAGGCGCGCACCGACGGGCGCGCATTGACCCGGAGGGCCCACGCGCGAAGCGCGGGGTAGCGGTCGTCCGGGAGGATCGAGAGGAGCGGGAGCGACGCCGTGAGCGGCGGCACGAGTCCGGCGTCGGCGAGCGAGAAAATGTCGCCGCCGAAATAGTTCCGGCCGGACAGCTCGGCCTCGAGGCGCGCGAGGTGCTGGTGGACCTTCGCCTTGGCGCCCTCGAGCGCCTTGTGATCGATCTCGTCGGGCTTCTTGCGGACGAGATACGGCGGCGCGTACTCGAACTGGGCGGCACGCAGCTCGCGGAGCGCCGTGTAGAGGTACTGGTCGGTCGTGTCCTCGAGCATGCGGATACGCGCTCGCTCGTAGGGATCCTTCGGCAGCATCGGCGGCTGCGGGAACGCCTCCTCGAGGTACTCGTTGATCACGGTCGACTCGTAGAGCGACCGTCCGTCCGGGAGCTCGAGGACCGGCGTGAGCTTGTAGGGGTTCAGCTTCGCGAACGCCGGATCCTCGGTCTTGTTGTCGGGGATGACGAGCTCGTGCGGCACGTCCTTCTCCGCCAGGACCATGCGGACCTTCCAGCCGAACGGCGAGCGATCGAGATGATGGAGCTTGAGCATTGGAGAGCCTCGCTATCCCAAGAGCGCGATGAGCCTGTAGCAGATCATCCCGACGAGCCCGGCCATCGGGATCGTGAGCACCCAGGCCCACACGACGCGTCGCGCGATCCCCCACCGGACGGCGGAGACGCGCTGCACGGCGCCGACGCCGACGATCGCGCCGGTGATCGTGTGGGTCGTCGACACCGGGACGCCGAGGCTCGCCGAGGTGAAGAGGGAGATCGCGGCCGCCGTCTCGGCGCAGGCGCCGCCGTAGGGCCGGAGTTTCGTGAGCTTCATCCCCATCGTCTTCACGATACGCCAGCCGCCCGTCATCGTCCCGAGGCCGATGGCGAGATGGCAGACGAGGACGATCCAGAACGGGAACTGGACCTTGCCCGCCTCGAACGCCGCCTGGTCGGCCTTCCAGATCGTCGCGTAGAAGAGCGCGGCGATGATCCCCATCGTCTTCTGCGCGTCGTTCGTGCCGTGGCCGAGCGAAAACGCCGCGGCCGAGCCGAGCTGGATGACGCGGAACCAGCGGTCGACCTTCGACGCCGCGAACTTCCAGAAGGCGCGGATGACGATGACGACGAGCGCAAGCGCGAGCACGAACCCGATGAACGGCGCGATGACGATGAACTCGACCGTCGTGACGAGCTTGCCGACGTGGAGGACGCCGTTCCAGGTCCCCGCGAAGGCGATCGCGGCGCCGGCGAAGCCGCCGAGCAGCGCGTGAGACGAGCTGGTGGGAAGACCGACGAGCCACGTGATGACGTCCCACACGATGGCGCCGATGAGCCCCGCGAGGATGACGTCGGGATTGACGAATTCGGGGTGGACCCACTTCGCCACCGTGTTGGCGACCGCGAGCGGAAAACACCAGGCGGCGGCGAAGTTCCACCACGCGGCCCAGAGAACCGCAGGTCCGGGCCGCATGACGCGCGTGCCGACGATCGTCGCGATGGAGTTCGCGGCGTCGTGGAAGCCGTTGATGAAGTCGAAGGCCAGCGCCGCGACGAAGATGATCGCCACGTACGGGTGGGCGAAGATCGCTCCGAGATCCTGGAAGAAGCTCTGCGGCAAGGGAGGTTTCCGCCTAGCTGTACTTCACGAGGACGGTCTCGATGATGTTCGCCACGTCCTCGCACTTGTCGGTGGCGACCTCGAGGTGCTCGTAGAGGTCCTTCCACTTGATGACCTCGAGCGGGTCCTTTGTGCCGCCGTTGAACAGCTCGTTGAGCGCGTCGCGCATGACCTGGTCGGCGTCGTTCTCGAGCTGGTTGATCTTGGCGACTTGCCGGACGATCGCGTCGGCGTGGCTCAGGTCGCGCAGGAGCGCGATCCCCGCCGCGGTCTCCTCGGCGCCGCGCACGATGATGCGCCCGAGCTCGATCGCGTGGTGCGTCGGGGTCGCGATCTTGAAGGTGACGAGGCGCTTCGCGACCGCGTCGACGTAGTCGAGCACGTCGTCCAGGCGGCTCGTCAGCTCGTAGATGTCCTCACGGTCGAGCGGCGTGATGAAGCTCTTGTTGAGGCGGTCCATCAGACGGTGGACGAGCTCGTCGCCCTCGTGCTCGACGTCGTGGATGCGCTTGCTCGCGAGGTAAATCTCGTCGACCGAGCCCTTCGACTCGAGGCACTCCTGGAGGAGCTTCGCGCCCCGGACGACGACGTTCGACTGCTGCTCGAGGAGATCGAAGAACTGGACCTCGCGCGGAATCAGACCCATGAGTGCATTCCCCCCTGTCGACCGTAGGACTTTCTATCATCGTCCCCGCGTTTCCGACAAGCGTCCGGGGGATTGGCGTTGGTTTCGGTACACTCCGGGGGTGACCTTCTCCCGGAAAGTCTTGACGCGCGACGCGGTCGTCGTCGGCGCCGGCGTGTCGGGCCTGACGTCCGCTCTGCGCCTCGCCGAGGCCGGATTCAAGGTCCGCGTCTTCGCCCGCGAGCGGACACCGCACACGACCTCCGATATCGCCGCGGCGGTCTGGTATCCGTTCCGTTGCGGGCCGGCCGATCGCGGCCTCGGCTGGAGCCGCCGCGCCTACCGCGTCTTCCGCGACCTCGCGCGCGAACCGGACACCGGCGTCACGATGGTCGAAGGGATCGATCTCACCGAGCCCGGTGCTTCGCCGTGGTGGGCCGGCGCCGTCGAGTCGCTGCGCGACGCGAGGGCCGACGAGGTGCCGGACGGTTACCGGACCGGCCGCGTCTTCCTGTCGCCGGTCGCCATGATGCCGGTCTTCCTGAAGTGGCTCGAGTCGCGCCTCGATGCGCTCGGCGTCACGATCGAGGCGAGGAGCGTCGGCGGACTCGAGCCGCTCCTCCTCGAGGCGTCGCTCGTCGTCAACTGCACCGGCCTCGGAGCGGCCGAGCTCGTGCGCGACGACGACCTCCATCCGATCCGCGGACAGATCGTGCGCGTGACGCCGGGCCACGCGACGCGCTTCCTCCAGGCGGGAGGTGAAGGCTCGCCTCTGATCTACGTCATCCCCCGCCCCGATTGCACCGTGCTCGGCGGCACGGCCGAGGTCGGAAGCTGGGACATGGACGTCGAGCCCGCGACCTCCGGCGCCATCCTCGAGCGCTGCGTCGCCGTCGTCCCCGAGCTGGCGCGCGCCGAGGTGCTGTCGCAAGCCGTCGGCCTCCGTCCCGGCCGCAGGGAAGTGCGGCTCGAGACGGTCCGCCGTCCGGACGGCGTCATCATCCACAACTACGGCCACGGCGGCGGCGGCATGACGCTGTCGTGGGGATGCGCGGAAGAAGTCGTTCGACGCGCTGGGTCGGAAATCCCGAAGTAAAGAGGGGACAGCTACCGGAATGAAAACCCGGGACTGTAACCAGGTTTTTCTTACGCGCGAACTACGCGCGTAAGAAAAACCTGGTTACAGTCCCGGGTTTTCATTCCGGTAGTTGTCCCCTCATTTGCTAACCTTCCGCGCGATGGCGACGCAAACGACCTCCGAAAAGCGCCTCCTCGAGCTGTACCGCGCGATCCTGCTGCCGCGGATGATCGAGGAGAAGATGCTCAATCTTCTCCGTCAGGGTCGGCTCTCGAAGTGGTTCTCCGGAATCGGGCAGGAAGCGATCGCGGTCGGTGTCGCGTCGGCCCTGAACGACGACGACTTCATCCTGCCGATGCACCGGAACCTCGGCGTCTTCACGACGCGCGGGTTCGATCTCGAGAAGCTCTTCCGCCAGCTCTTCGGCAAGGACGGCGGCTGGACGAAAGGGCGCGACCGCACCTTCCACTTCGGCGCGCTCGATCACCGCATCGTCGGGATGATCAGCCACCTCGGCGCGATGCTCCCCGTCGCCGACGGCCTGGCGCTCGCGGCGCAGCTCCGCGGCGAGAAGCGCGTCGCCGCGACGTTCACCGGCGACGGGTCGACGAGCGAGGGCGACTTCCACGAGGCGATCAACCTCGCGGCGGTTTGGAAGCTCCCGGTTCTCTTCATCGTCGAGAACAACCAGTACGGCCTCTCGACTCCGGTCTCCGAGCAGTACGCGTGCGAGAACATCGCCGACAAGGCGATCGGCTACGGCATCCCCGGCGTCATCGTCGACGGGAACGACCTCCTTGCCGTCGTCGACGCGGTCTCCGCGGCGGCCACGCGCGCCCGTTCGGGCGACGGTCCGACACTCCTCGAGTTCAAGACGTTCCGGATGCGCGGCCACGAAGAGGCTTCGGGAACCGCTTACGTTCCGAAGGAGCTGTTCACGCTCTGGGCCAAGAAAGACCCCGTCGCGCGGTTCGAGGCGGCGCTCCTCGAGCAAAAGGTCGTCTCGCCGTCCAAGATCGAGTCGCTTCGCTCGACTATGAAGGCGATGATCGACGACGTCGCCGACCGCGCGCTCGCCGCCCCTGACCCCGACTCGAGCGCGGGCGCCGAGCTACGAGACGTCTTCGCGCCATCCGGTGTCGTCGTTCACGATCCGTCGGGCCCGTCGAAGGAGATGCGCCTCGTCGATGCCGTCCGCGACGGACTCCACGAGGCGATGGCTGATCCGCGCGTGATCCTGATGGGCCAGGACATCGCCGAGTACGGCGGCGTCTTCAAGTGCACTGAGGGTTTCGCCGAGGAGTTCGGGAAGGCACGTGTCAGGAATACCCCGATCATCGAGTCGGGGGCGGTCGGCTGCGCCATGGGGCTCGCGCTCGACGGCTTCCGGCCGATGCTCGAGATGCAATTTGGCGACTTCATCACGTGCGGCTTCAACCAGATCGTGAACAACCTCGCGAAGACGCACTACCGCTGGGGCGCGCCGCTTCCCGTCGTGCTCCGCGTTCCCGTCGGCGGCGGCATGGGCGCCGGTCCGTTCCACTCTCAGAACATGGAGGCGTGGTTCACCCACACCGCGGGCCTGAAGGTCATCGAGCCCGCCACGCCCTACGACGCGAAAGGATTGCTGCTCGCGGCGTTCGAGGACGGCAACCCGGTCCTCTTCCTCGAGCACAAGGGTCTCTATCGCTCGGCGAAGGGACAGGTGCCCGAGGGCCGTTACACGCTCCCGATCGGCAAGGCGCGCATCGCCCGCGCGGGGACCGATGCGACCATCGTCACCTACGGCGCCGGCGTCGTCTGGGCGCTCGAGGCGGCGGAGAAGCTCGCGACCGAGGGTTTCGAGGTCGAGGTCGTCGACCTGCGCACGCTCATCCCGTGGGACGTCGAGGCCGCGGCCGCTTCGGTGCGCAAGACGTCGAAGGCGCTCGTCCTCCACGAAGCCCCGGTGACCGGCGGCTTCGGCGCCGAGATCGCGGCCACGATCGCGAAGGAATGCTTCCAGCACCTCGACGCGCCGGTCGAGCGCCTCGGCGGTCTCGACATCCCGGTTCCCTTCAGCAAGAAGCTCGAGGAGCTGTTCATGCCGAGGGCGCGGCTCCTCGACACCCTGCGAACGCTGCTGACCTCTTAGCCGATCACGGGCACGGCGTGAAGTTGCTGCGCTCCATGCAGTGGGCGTTGCCCAGCGTCCCGCCGTCCGAAGCGATCAGGTAGACGAAGCACTGACCGCTCGCCGGCGTCGAGCTATCCGCGAGCTGCGTATCGGTGCGGATGGGGTCGAGATCGTCGCGGCAAACGCCGAAGTTCCCGTAGGAGAGGTTGCTCCGCAGATCCCGGTAGACGTGGTAGGTGCCCGTACCGGGAACTGAGTTCCAGGTCAGGAGCGTCTTCGAGCTCCACAAGAGGCCCGTCACCTCGGCGGGCGTCAGCGGATTTTGCTGCCTTTCGTACGCCCCCGGGTCCATGTTCGCGAAGCCGTCGCCGTCGGCGTCCTTCAAGCGCGGTGTCCCGTCGAGATCGGTACAGGGCGTGCCGGTGAAGGTCGACGGATCCGGGCCGAAGTCGAGAAGCGGCGACGACGCGGTGAGCCGCCAATTGCCGAACCCTTCGAACCCGGGATCGACCTGACGGTTGCCCGAGGCGGTGCAGTTCTGAGAGCCGATGTCCGACCAGGAGATATTCGCGCAGTCGACATTGAGGAGATCGCCCCCCTGATTGGCGAAGATGATGGAGCTCGTGATCGTCACCGGGCGGCCCGCCGAGTTGTCGATACCGGCGTTCAGCTGCGAGGCGATCGTCGAGTTGGCGAGCGTGAGCGACCCTGACGGTTGGAGGATGATCCCCGAGGACCGGCTCGTCGCGATGACGACGGTCCTTGCCGTGGCCGGACCGTTCAAGCTGAGCGGCGTCCCGTATAGGTTCTGCAGCGAGGACCCCGAGAGGTCGAGCGACCCGCCCGCACCGAGCACGATCCCGTCGGCGACCGGCGCGATCGCGGTGATGCGCGAGACGACGTGCGCGCCGTCGTTCAACGCGAGCGCGGTCCCCGTGCCGTCGAAGATGCAATTGTCGATCTGCGTCGAGATCGAGGTCCCGGCTTGGGTCTGCACGCCGTACGAGCCGCGCAGGGTCAGGTTGTGAACGGCGATCGGGCTGCCGGGGGAGGTCGAGACGAGGAAGAACGCGGGGCTCGCGCCTCCGTCGATCGTGACCGCGCGATGCGTTCCGTCGTCGAGCGGCTCGAAGGTGAACGCCATGTTCCGGTTCACGAGCACGCTCTCGGTGTAGGTGCCGTTGATGCCGGGAAGGATCCTGACGCGCGCGCCTGACGCCGCCGCGGCGTTCACGGCCCCCTGGATCGAGAAGAAGTCGGGGAGATCGTCCGCGCGGGAGCTCACCAGGAACTTTGGAATCGCGCTGCAGGCGTCGCCGATACCGTCCCCGTTCTCGTCGGCCTGCGAGGCGTTCGAGACCGTCGGGCAGTTGTCGCAGGGGTTTCCGACGCCGTCGCTGTCTGCGTCGGCTTGACTCGGGTTGGAGATGCCGGGGCAGTTGTCGACCGAATCGAGGAAGCCGTCGCCGTCGGTATCTGGAACGACAATGGAGAACGAGGCGACGAAATTCCCCCCTGCCACGCCGTCTCCGGACGGCAAGCTCCCGTTTCCTTCGCCGTCGAGCGCGTTGACCGACGTGTCGCACAGGCCGCTCGGCTCTTCGCCGGACACGAGGGTGAGCGTGTAGCTATCCGAGGGCAGCGCCGCCGCGTACTTGATCGTGAGGTCGTGCGTCGTCGTGTTGAACGACATGCCCGACGGCGTGAACGTGCCGTGGGCGCCGCTCACGAGCTGGGCGAACGACGGGAGAATCATCGGCGCGTAGAGATTCTCGGAAAAGCGCACCACGATTTGTTTGGCGACGCCCGTGAACGTCGCGTTCGGTGCCGGTGTCATCGCCGTCACCTTCGGCGGCACCCACTCGCCGGAGAAAAAGGTTCCGTTGGCGACGAGGGCGAGCCCGGTCCACGTACTGGCGTTCTTGCGGAGCGCGATGCGGCCGCCGCCGCCGCCCGAGCCACCGCTTCCTGCTCCCGATCCTCCCATGGCGGTGATCGAGCCGGACCCCGTGATCGTCCCACAGTCGAGCTTGATGGCACCGCCGGAGCCTCCCGCAATGCCCGGGGGCGGCGGCGCCGTCGGTGCCGCGTTCGAGACCGCGGACTCACCGTTGGCCGAAAACGTCGAACCCGCCGCGAGCGAGCACACGGCGGCGTCGACCCACACACGCCCGCCGCCGCGCCCGCCGAACCCGTCCGAGGTCGAGCGCGAGCCGCCCGAGCCGAGGTGGCGTGGATTGACGGCGACCCCGTACGTCGGGTTCGTCGTGCCGCCGGCCGTGCCGCCGTACGAGCCACCCGCGCCGGCGCCGCTTCCGGCACGCAGCGGGGTACCCGCCTCCAGGGTGACGGGGTCGAGCGTGTACGTCTCGCCGGAGTTCAACCACGGCGAGCCGCCGGAGCCGCCCGCGAGGAGTCCGTCACCGGTCGCATTGATTCCGGCTTGGACGCCGAGATCGAGGGTGCCGCTGACCGACAGACGCATCCCGCCGAGGTCACGCGGCACGGGCGACAAGCGAGAGCCGTTTCCGCTGATCGAGACCGACGCCGCGTAGACGTGCGGCGTGATCGAGGCTCCGATCTCGAGCGCGCCCTTGTTCCGGATGATGATCTGATTGAACCTGGCCGTGGAACTGCGAAGCTGCGCATTCGCGAGGACACCCAACGTGACGCCCCCGCCGTCCGCGATGAGGTCGCCCAACGGCTGAGCGTGGTTCTTCAGGTAGAGCGTTCCCGGCCCGGCGTTGAAGGGCTGCGCGTTGACGCCGCCGGGCACGAGCAGATTGGCCTGCGGAAACGTCATCGTGTCGAAGTAGACCGCGATCCGGCCGCCGGAGGCGCAGCCGTAGAGATTGACGCTTCCACCTGCCGCCCGGACCAGACCGGTCCCCGTGAACGATCCCGCGTCGATCTTGATGGAGCCGCCGGAGCCGGCCGCGTCCCCGCTCCCGATCGTGCCGTCGGCGATGATCGATCCATCGACGTTGACGGTCCCGGCCGTGATGCGGACGAGACCTCCGCCGTTCCCCCCGGGATTGGTGTGGTAGGACGCGCCGCCCGCACCGAGCTGCGACGGGTCCTCGACCACTCCGTAGGGGCTGTTCGTCGCAGCCGTGGGGTCCGCGTAGCCGCGGCCGCCGTAACTGCCGCCCGCGGGCGCGACCGCGAAGATATCGGTCTTCGCTCCTTCGATGATCGCGCCGGAGATCGGATCGAACGCTTCACCCGAGGTACCGAAAGCGGAGCCGTTCGATCCGCCCCTGAGTCCCTTGTCGGAGACGTCGATCAGGCCACTCGCCTGGACATCCACCGTCCCGGCATTGATGACGAGACCGGAGAGCTGCCGCGAGGAGTGCGTGACGAGGCCTTGCACGGTCAGCGTGCCCGTGACCGTGAGCGGCGCGTCCGCGGTGATCGTCCCCGAGTGGTTGACGAGGAGATTCAGGAACGTCCGCGGCGCAACGAATGCGACGGCGGTGCCGACGGTCGTCGACGGATCGCAAGCGTCGCCGATGCCGTCGAGGTCGAGATCCTCCTGGCCTGGATTGAACACCGTCGGGCAATTGTCGACCGAATCATCGATGCCGTCGCCGTCGGTATCAGCCGCCCACGCGGAGGAGCTGAGAAGAGAAACCGCCGCGATGACCGTGAGCCACGCAATGCGCTTCATGTGCCGCCCCCGTTGCTGTGCTTGAACATACGCCTGTCGGAATGAAAAAGGGGGGCCTTCCGGCCCCCCCTTTTGGGTGGTACATGGTCGATTTCGCTTGCGGTCAATCCATCCGCTTCAACCCCACGCGCCGGTTCTTGGCCCGGCCTTCCGCGGTCTTGTTGTCGGCGACCGGGTCGGTCAGTCCGTACCCCTTTTCCGTGAGCTGCGACGCGGGAACGCCCTTCGAGACCAGGTAGTCCATGACCGACTTCGCGCGCTTGTCGGAGAGCTTCATGTTGTAGGCCGCCGAGCCGGTATTGTCGGTGTGGCCCGCCACCTGGATGTGAACGTCGGGGTTCGCCTTGAGCGACTCCGCGACCTTGTCGAGCGTCCCCGACGACTCCGGCTTGAGCTTGGCGCTGTTCGTCTCGAACGTGATCCCTTCCAGGAACAGCTCCTTCTTCGGCTCCGGGATGAACGCCGGCGCGGGCGGAGGAGGCGGCGGGGGCGGCGGGCAGCCCTTGGCGTCGACCTGCGTTCCCTTCGGCGTGCCGGGGCACTGGTCGATCCCGTCGCAGACGCCGTCGCCGTCGGAGTCGAGCGTGCAGCCGCGCGCGTCGACGCGGCAGCCCTTCGGCGTGTTCGGGCACTGATCGATGCCGTCGCAGACGCCGTCGCCGTCGGCGTCGGCCGGGCAGCCGTTCGCGTCGACCTTGCAGCCCTTCGGTGTGTTCGGGCATTTGTCGGCGCCGTCCGGCACGCCGTCGCCGTCGGAGTCGAGCGGGCAACCCTGCGCCGAAACCGGCCAGCCCTTCGGCGTGTTCGGGCACTGGTCGATCCCGTCGAAGACGCCGTCGCCGTCGGAATCGGACGGACAGCCGACCTTGTCGACGATCGCCCCCTTGGGCGTGTCGGGGCACTTGTCTTTCTTGTCGTAAACGCCGTCGCCGTCGGAGTCCTTCGGCGGCGCGCCGATCCCCCACGTCCAGCCGGCGACGAGCTTGTAGTTGGTGAAGTCGCGACTCCCGAGCGACGTCGCGCTCGTGAGATCGTGGTCCATCCGCGCCTCGATGCGGAGCGCTCCCGGCATCCACCCGCGGCGGATGCCGACGCCGAGCGAGCCGAAGCCGCGGCCGTCGTTCCCCGCGAGATCGCTCTTGTACTGGACGGCGCCCACGCCGAAGTCGAGGAGCCACTGCCAGTTCGAGTGCGGGTTGATGTGCCATTCCGGCCCGATGCGCAGCGCGTTCTCCGTGACGTCGCCGTAGAGCGCGCTGTCGCCCTGGTACGACGTCCACGTGTACTCCGCGAAGCCGGTGATGTACTGCGTGAAGTGCCAGCCGAACCGTGCGCCGATGAGCGGCGCGACCTTCGTGTCGTTGTCGGAGCCGACGAGCTTCTGGTCGCCGAACCCGACGCCCGCGAGGACGCCGATCTCCCCCGGCCTCTCGTCGTCGGACGTCGCCCGTACGGGCGGAACGGCGAGCAACGCCGGCAGAGCCGCCGCGAGCCACACCACGGTCAGGATGGAACGTCGCATAGACATCTCTCCTTCGCGAAAAAGGCGGACAGGGTAGCTCAGGCGGCGCGCACCTCGGAGGTGCAATTCGGACAACGCGTGGCGCCGAGCGGGATCTGCGTCTTGCAGTACGGGCACTCCCTGGTGGTCGGCGCGGCCGCGGGCGCTTCCTTCTTGAGCCGGTTCATCTGCTTGACGAGCAGGAAGATGACGAACGCGACGATGAGGAAGTCGATGACCGCGTTGATGAAGAGCCCGTAGTTCACCGTCGGCGCGCCGGCGGCCTTGGCCGCGGCGAGCGACGCATACGTCTTGCCGTCGAGAGCCAGGAAGAGGCTCGAGAAGTCCATGCCTCCCATGAGCTTCCCGATCGGCGGCATGAGGACGTCGTTGACGAGCGAGCTGACGATCCTGCCGAACGCAGCGCCGATGATGATGCCGACCGCCATGTCGACGACGTTTCCCTTGAGCGCGAACTCTTTGAATTCCTTGAGCATGTACCCCTCCGTCAAGCGTCGTGTGGGCTATCGAATCAAAACTCGATCACGATTGCCAGAGCATACTAGTGGTCAAAGTTCACGTCCGAGTTCCGGACTGATACGTGTGGATCAGGTCGCGGATCGCGATGGCGTCGCGCTTGTAGTGCCCTTCGGAGACGATCGGCGTCGCGCCCCCGCTCGACTCGACGCGGATCGACGAGAAGATGAGGCCGGTCGCGATCGACACCGACGCGATCTTCGCGATCGGGATGCTGTCCTCGTTGCGCCCGATCCAGTGCGGCTTGATCCGCGCGACCCGGTCGGGCGTGATCTCGATGCGCGTCGGAAAGATCAGGTTGCCGCCGGTCAGCCGGCTCGCCGTGAAGACGCGCGCCTCGCTCATCGCGCGCCATCATACGCGGTCAGCGCAGCACGAAGTCCACGCGCACCGAGATGTACACCCGAACCGGCCGCCCATTCATCGTCGCCGGCGTGTAGCGCCACTGACGGACCGCCTCGATCGCCGCCGCGTTAAAGAGGGCGCTCGTCGAGGCGAGGATCTCCGCCGACTCGATCCGGCCGTCGAGGCCGACGACCGCCTGCACGACGACCGACCCGCTCATGCGCGCGATGCGTGGCGTGCTCGGGTAGACGGGTTCCACCTTGACGATGCGGACGGGCGCGATCATCTCGCCGGTGAGGACGACCGGGCCGACAACCCCCGTCGCATCGGCGTCGCCGCCCCCGCCTCCACCGCCGCCCCCGCCGTGGTCCCCGCCTTCGCCCGGAGGGCCCGCCGAACCATCCGGCCCTTCTGCCACAGGCCCGGTGGAACCGTCCGTCGTCTCGGGAGGCGGCGTCTCTTGCGGTGCCGGCAGTCGCTGCAGTGTCTCGATCGGAACCGGTGGCGGCAACACAGCGCGCACCGGCTCCGAGTGCCCGCTGCGCTTCGGAGGCTGCGGGGCGACGAGTGGCCTCTCGGGCCCGGAGGACCGGGGCGGCGGCGTGATCAGGACGATGGTCGCTGGAAGAGGCCGCTCGACGATCGGCTTCACGGTGAGCGCGGCGACAACCGCCAGAAACGACACCGCGGTCAAATGGGCGAGAGCCACGACGGACACCGTGCGAAATCGTCGTTCACCGGCATCGAGCGCTTGCGCTTCGATCGTCCTCTCGAACATGGCGGGCCTCCTTGGAGGATCTGCCCTCGAGCATGGGACCGGGACGAACGCCCGAAGTTCCCGCGCGCACGTTCGCGCGGCGCCGGCACCGCTTTGCCCTTATCCTTGCTCGCCATGCGCAGGACGGCGATCGCGCTCACGGCCCTGACCCTCGCCGCGTGCGGTGCACGCCCCGCGGAAGTCCTGCCGCCCGCCGGCAAGGCCGAGTACGTCGACGCGTCGGCCGATCACCCGCACCTCAAGTTCGGCGACGGCTCGGTCTCCGCGAACGAGGCCTGCCCGGTCACGAAACGGAAGCTGTCGGTGTGGTTCCCCCCGGTCTACGTCAACGGGAAGCCGTTCGGCTTCTGCTGAAGGCCCTGCGTCAAGGTCTTCGTGCAAGACCCTCAGGTTCAGCTCGGCGAGCTCGGGATCGAGATCCCCGATCTCATCGACCCGTCGCGGAAGGCGGTGCTCGATCCCGCGCACCGGACGTTCGTGAATTACGAGACCTACTTCTTCGCCGACGAAGGGGACAAGAAGCGGTTCGACGCCGACCCTACGGGATCGTGCGGCGTGCTCACCGACCCGATCGGCAAGCGTCGATTCCGCCCCGCCTCGGACGCGCCGCGCGCCGACGTCGACGGACGCATCTATCTGTTCCTGAGCGAGGACGACAAGGCGAAGTTCCTCGCGAGCCCCGAGGCGTACGCGCGCCCGAATTACGACGCGATCGAGATTCCGGAGATGCCGATGATGCCGGCGCCGGCGTCACCGGCTCCAGCGAAGTAGATCTTCCCCTTCCGGGCGTGCGGCTCCCCGCTCCTTCAGATGGACGAGGTGCGCGCGCGTCTGCATCTCGCGAAGGAACGCGGGCGCCTCGGGCGTGTCGGCGTAGGCGTCCCTCGCGATGTCCTGGAGCGCGCGCGGAGTGTCGTTCAGCGCGGCCGCAACGAGACGCTCCCGCTCCTCGCGATGCGCGACCGCGGCGGCGAGGGCGGCTCCCGGGATCGGCGGCCCGTGCGACGGGAAGACCGCCTTCGGGGCGAGCGCGGCGACGCGCCGGAGCGAGGCGAGGTAGTCCTCCATGTCGCCCTCGGCGAATCCCACGAGGATGCTCGACAGTCCGCTCACGAGATCGCCCGCGAGGAGGAGCCGGCGCTCCTCGTCGTAGAACGCGAGATGCCCGGGGGCGTGGCCCGGTGTGTGGTGCGCGATCAGGCGCATCCCACCGAGGTCGAGAACCTCGCCGTTTACGAGCGCCCGCGTCGGGGCGCCCGCGAGGGCGGGCACGCGCGCGAGCGTCGCCGCGTGCGCCAGCACGGGAACGCCGAGGGCCTGCGCGAGCCGCGCCGCTCCGGCGACGTGATCGCGGTGGTGATGGCTGAGAACGACCGAGGTCACGGGACTCCCCTCGTCGGCGCGGCGCCGCACGAGGCGGAGCAGGCGCGCGTGCTCCGCCTCGTCGTCGCTCCCCGGGTCGATGACGACGCTCGTCGTGCCTCCGGGAATCCAGACGTTCGTGCACGACGCCGGCGGCAGCGTGCGGCTGCGCACCGGGAGCACCCAGACCCCAGGGCTGAACTCGATCTTGGGGACCGGGTCTTCCGCGGCGTTGATCGCGGCGATGCGCGCGGCGAGGCGTGAGGGATCGGCGTCGGTCAGCGTGACGAGGAGGCGGAGGATCGGCAGGAGCGGAGGCGGTACGAGCGCCCGCCCCGCCGCCCACGCGTCGAGGACGCCCTTCGGGTCTTCGAATGCGAGCGTCTCGATCTCCTGCGGTTGCGGGGCCACCGGAGGAAGCGGGATACCGCCGGCGACGGCGACGAAGAACCGCGTGCGGAAACGAACGGGAAAAATGGGCGGTGTCGTCCGTTCGCCCGCCGGATACCACGCCGTCTCGGGGATCGCGAGGCCGGTCTCCTCCAGCACCTCGCGCGAGACGCAGCGCTCGAAGGCGCCGGCGGTTCCGGGACGATCTTCCGGCTCCATCCGGCCGCCGGGGAACGCCAGGTTCCCCGGCATGAAGCGCGACCGGCGCGCGCGGCGTCCCAGGAGGACACGGCCGCGGTCGAGCACGATGCCGAGGGCCGAGTCCTTGGGCTCCGGAATCGGTGCGGGGTCGACGTCGTCGGGAAGCTCGCTCATGGGGCGGGCATGTTAGCCTCGCCCGCGCGATGAACGCCTCCGTCGAGGCCGCACCGGTCGAAATCCTCCGCGAACGCTTCGCCGAGCGGGTCGAGCGCGGCGCCCGCCGCGCCGTCGCCGACCGTGGATCGTTCACGCTCGCGCTTTCGGGCGGCTCGGCGGCGACGGTCCTCCTCCCCCGTCTCGTGCGGGCCGCGGTCGACTGGCGCCGGGTCGACGTCTTCTGGATCGACGAGCGCGCGGTCCCCCAGGACGACCCCGAATCGAACGCCGGCGCGGCGATGACGGCGTTCATCCGGCGCGTGCCGCTGCGCACCGAGCGCGTGCACGTCATGCCCGCGGCGTCGCCGGATCTCGCCGCCGCCGCGGAGGAGTACGAGCGGACGATGCGCCGGGTGCTCGGCGGCACGCCGGCGTTCGACCTCGTCTTCCTCGGCATGGGACCGGACGGCCACGTCGCGTCGCTCTTCCCCGGGCACCCGCTCCTGGAGGAGAGCCGGCGATGGGTCGCCGCCGTCACGGACTCGCCGAAGCCGCCTCCCGCGCGACTAACCGTCACCATGCCGGTGCTCCAGTCGGCCCGGGAGACGGTGCTGTTCGTGACGGGGACCGAGAAGGGAACGAAGCTGGCCGGCGCGCTCCGCCATCCGGAGAACGGACTGCCGGTCGCCCGCGCCCTGGACGGGCCCGGAACGGCGACCATTCTCGTCGACGAAGAGGCGGGTTCCGCCTTGCAAGCTCCTATAAGATGACGCCTCTTGCCAAGGAGCGTCCCGCGCATGTACAGCGACATCCAGAAGGCTCTCGGCGACAAGGCTGGGTACTATCTGGGCTTCACGTCCCCGAAGATCGCGAAGAGCCGGCTGCATCTCCCCGGCCCCGATTTCCTCGACCGCATCTTCGCCCCCTCCGACCGCAATAACCGCGTGCTGGGGAACCTGCAACGTCTGTTCGGCACCGGCCGTCTCGCGGGCACCGGCTACCTCTCGATCCTCCCGGTCGACCAGGGAATCGAGCACTCGGCCGGCGCGTCTTTTGCGAGTAATCCCGATTACTTCGATCCCGAGAACATCGTCAAGCTCGCGGTCGAGGGTGGGTGCAACGCGGTCGCATCGACGTTCGGCGTCCTGGGCTCGGTCGCGAGGAAATACGCGCACAAGATCCCGTTCATCGTGAAGATCAACCACAACGAGCTGCTCACCTACCCGAACAAGTTCGACCAGATCCTCTTCGGCACGGTCGAGGAGGCGTTCGACATGGGCGCCGCCGCCGTCGGCGCCACGATCTATTTCGGCTCGGACGAGAGCGGCCGGCAGATCGTCGAGATCGCGCAGGCGTTCCGGCACGCGCATGAGCTCGGGATGGCGACGGTGCTGTGGTGCTACCTCCGCAACCCGGCGTTCAAGAAGGACAAGGACTACCATCTCTCCGCGGATATCACCGGCCAGGCGAACCACCTCGGCGCGACGATCGAAGCCGACATCCTCAAGCAGAAGATGCCCGAGGTGAACGGGGGCTTCGAGGCGATGGGCACCGGCGGCTCGAGCTACGGCAAGCTCGACAAGCGGATGTACACCGAGCTGGCGAGCGATCATCCGATCGATCTCTGCCGTTATCAGGTGGCGAACGGCTACATGGGCCGCGCCGGCCTGATCAACTCGGGCGGCGCCTCCGGCGCGAACGACTTCGCGGAGGCGGTCACGACCGCCGTCATCAACAAGCGCGCCGGCGGCACCGGCCTCATCTCCGGCCGCAAGGCGTTCCAGCGCCCCATGGCCGAAGGGGTCAAGCTCCTCAACACGATCCAGGACGTCTACCTCTGCTCCGAGGTCACTGTCGCTTAGTGGGGGTCACACCATGAGCATCCGGAAGCTCGCCGTTCTCTCCGTCATCCTTCTGGGCGCTGTCGCGACGTCGGCGCGCGCGGAGGAGTTCGCGAACAAGATCCCCGACCGCGTGTGGGTCGACCTCGGCGGCAGCACGAACGAGCTGACCACGGACGTCACGCTCGCCGGCAAGAACGGACTGGGCGCGTCGGTCAACTTCGAGGACGTGTTCGACCTTCCCGGCAACAAGACGACGTTCACGATCCAAGGGACGGTGCGCGTCTCCGAAAAACGGCGGTGGGTCGACTTCGGCTACGTCAAGATCGATCGCTCCGGTGGCCGTCAGCTCCAGCAGGACCTGGAGTGGGGCGACTACTTCTTCTCGGCCGGCGCGACGGTCCAGGCGAATTTCAACACCGAGTTCATCTACGGAGCCTTCCGGTACGACTTCCTCCACGAGGACAAGATCCGGATCTCCGGGAGCGCGGGCGCCAGCTGGACGAATCTCGGCGCCGGCGTCGACGGCAACGCGAGCCTGAACGGAGGCGCGCCGCAGGTTTACGACGTCCAGGGAAAGATCGGCGTTCCCGTCCCTCTCGTCGGCCTGAACCTGGACTGGGCGATCGCCAAGGGGCTTGTGATTCGCTCCTACAACCGCTTCTTCCGGGTGAAGGCCTCGAACATCGACGGCGGCATGTACGAGAACGGCGTCCATCTGAACTGGTACTTCATCAAGAACCTCGGGATCGGTCTCGGGCTCGACCGGTACCAGGTGAAAATCAACGAGTACACGACGAGCGAGGGCAACAAGGCGAAGTTCGGCTACACGATCACCGGCCTGGGCCTGTACGCGACGCTCGCGTTCTAACCGTCGACTTCTTCTTTCGCCGTCTCGCCCCAGCGCGCCGACAGCTCGTTCGCGATCCCGAGCTGGTCCAGGATGCGGGCCACCGTGTGGTCGACGATGTCCGAGACCGACTGCGGGCGCGTGTAGAACGCCGGCACCGGCGGTACGATCGTCGCGCCGTTCTCCGCCGCTTCGAGCATCGCTTTCAAGTGGCCGCGGTGGAGCGGGGCTTCCCGCACGACGAGGATGAGCTTCCGCCCCTCCTTGAGCGTGACGTCCGCGGCGCGCGTCAGGAGGTTGTCGGCCTGACAGTAAGCGACCGCCGAGACCGTCCGGATCGAGCACGGCACGATGACCATCCCCATCGTGGCGAACGAGCCGCTGGCGAGCGGCGCGCCGATGTCGCCCGGTGCGTGGACGTAGTCCGCGATCGCGCGGACCGCCGCGGGCTGGCGGTCGGTCTCCTCGACGATCGTGCGCTCGGCCGGCTTCGTGAGGATGAGGTGGGTCTCGATCGAGGTGTCGTCGCGGAGCGCCTCCAGGAGGCGGATCCCGTAGATCGCCCCCGAAGCCCCCGACATGCCGACGATCAGGCGCTGTCTCATCGTCGAGAAGATAGCGCGTAGAAGCCGGCGCCGCGCAGGGCGGTCTCGTCGTTCGTGATGACCCGCACGGGAATCGCCTCGAGAAACGGCCGGAAGCGGCCCTTGTCGGTGAACGCCTCGAGGAACCCCGGCTGCTTCAGTCGCGGGAGGATCTTCGGTGCGATGCCGCCCCCGATCCAGACGCCGCGCGTCGCCTTCATCTTGAGCGCGAGGTTTCCGGCTTCGGCACCGTAGAGGGCCACGAACAGGTCGAGCGCCCGCACCGCGATCGGATCGGTGCCGGCGAGGGCCGCCTGCGAGATCGCGGCGGCCGGATCGGGCGTCTCCGGAAGCGCGCCTCGCAAGAACTCGTAGATGTTCGCGAGCCCCGGCCCCGAGACCACACGTTCCCAGCTCACGTGGCCGAACGTCTTCTGGAGCCAGCGCAGGAGGTCGATCGTGAGTTCATCGTGCGGGGAGAAGTCGGCGTGGCCTCCCTCGGACGCGAACGGGATCAGCCGCTCGCCGAGCGCGTGGTAGCCCGCTTCGCCGAGTCCCGTTCCCGCGGCGATGATCGCCGCGTTGCCGGTCCCGAGAGGACGGCCGGGAGCGAGCGTGACGACGTCGTCGGTCCCGAGCGTGAAGACGCCCCACGCGTTCGCCTCGAGGTCGTTCAGGAGGATGACCTCGGCGAGGCGGAGCTGACGCGCGAGCTCCGCGCTCTCGATCACCCAGGGCAGATTCGGCGTGACGACCCGGCCGTCGATGACCGGCCCGGCGATGCCGAAGCAGGCCGCCTCGACCGGCTCGGGGTGGGCTGCGGTGAACGCGGCGACGATCTGGGCCAGCCCCGCGTAATCGTGGCTGCGGTAGCGCTCCTTGGCGATCGCGCGCACGCCGCCGCCGTCGGCGGCGAAGGTGGCGAGGCGGGTGGAAGTCCCGCCGATGTCTCCGGCGAGGATCATCGGCGGGACATCGTAGCGCGGTCTAGAGCTGCGGCTCCGACGACACGATCTCGACGCGGCGGTTCTTCGACCGGCCGTCGGGGGTGTCGTTCGGCGCCACCGGATCCGCCGGGCCCTTGCCGACGTAGGTCAACCGGTTCGACTGGATTCCCTGGCCCTCGAAGAAGTCACGGACCGCCTTGGCGCGGTCGGTCGAGAGCTTCATGTTCGTGGCGTCACTGCCGACGTTGTCGGTGTAACCCTCCACCGACATCGAGGTCTTCGAGAAGACGAGCATGACGCCTGCGAGCTTCGCCAGCGTGAGCTTCGCCTCCGGCTTGAGCGTGGCCTTGCCGGTGTCGAAGAGCACGCCCGAGAGGCTCGTCACGGTGCCGCGCGCCGTGGTCTTCGTTTCGGCAACGGCGCCGAGCGCGTTCGAGAGCTTCGCCGCGAGCGCGTCGCGCTCGGCGGTGAGCGCTGCTTGGTCCTTCGTGAGCTGGTCGCGCTCCTTCGCGAGCTGGTCGCGCTGGACCGCGATCGCCGACTTCTCCGCCTCGGAGGTCGAGAGCTTCTGCTGCGTCGCCGCGTTCTTCTGCTCGAGGGCGGTCTTCTCGGCCGCGGTCTTCGCGGCGGCCTGGGACGCGGCGAGCTCGTCGCGCGTGTGGGCCCAGTCGCGCAGCGCCAGAGCGGACGACGAGATCGAGCGGCGCGCGGCGTCGGTGACCGCCGTCGAGCTCTTGGCCGCCTGCGCCTCGCCCAGCGCGACCGTCGCCTTCTGCACGGCATCCGGATTCACGTCGCCCGCGTTCAGCCGCTTGACGAGGTTCAGCGCCGACTCGGCCTGCTTGACCGGCACCGGCGCCTTGTCGGTGTAGCTCATCCCGGCGATCGACTGGTGGCCGGCGACGGGCCCCGGGCGGAAGTCCTGGAAGACCCAGCTCGTTCCCTGGTACTTCTTCGTGTCCTTCGGCGCCGACGTCGCGATGACGAGCTCGAACGGGCGGGCCACGACGTAGTAGGGCTCCGCGGTGATCATGATCGCGAAGTCCTTCTTGCCCGTCGTGTAGACCTGCTTGCCCGAGGCTCCCTTCTTCGTGACGACGAGCTCGCCGAGGTTCTCGGGCGCGGCGCTCTTCTGGACCGCCCAGACGACGTAGGCGGCGATGTCGCCGCCGAAGAGGATCGCGGGCTCCATCCCCGAATACTTCACCGTGACCTGCGCCTGTCCGTTCTCGTATCTCACCGACCCCGAGATGCTCGCCTTGTCGGGCGCGGCGGCGGTCTTCGCGAACGCGAGATCGACCGACGCCTTCTCGGGATACGGCAGGCTGACGACCGACGGCGTGGAGGCGAACGTCGTGCCGGCCGCGAGCGCCACGGCCGACCACAGTGCGATGACTCTCGACTTCATGGTGCTTCCTTTCTATCCGAGTTGGCGGCGCCGGGCTCCTGCGGTTGCCAGCCCCCCCCGAGCGCCTTGTAAAGAGAGACGATGGCATTCAACTCATCGCGCCGTGCCTGCGCCAGCGCGTTCTCGACCGGGAAGAGCTGCTGCTGGGCGTCGATCACCTCGAAGTACGAGGAGAGCCCGGAGAGGTAGCGGACGTTCGCGATCCGGACCGACTCTTCGTAGGCGGCGACCGACGACGCGAGCTGAGTCTTGACCTCCTGGAGCTTCTGGACCGCGACGAGCGCCGTCGACACGTCGGCGAACGCGTTCGTCACCGCCTGCTCGTAGCCGATCTTCGCCTGCTCCCACTGGGCGATCGCGACCTGCTTCTCACGCTTCAGGCGTCCGCCCTGGAAGATCGGCCCGGCGAGCCCTGCCCCGATCGACCAGGTCTTGTCGTTGCCGAAGACCTCGGACAGCTCCTTGCTGACCCCGCCGAGGAGGCCGGTGAGGCTGATGACCGGAAAGAAGTTCGCCTGAGCGACGCCGACGCCCGCGTTCGCGGAGATCAGCGTCTCCTCGGCCTGCCGGACGTCCGGCCGACGCTCGAGGAGCGCCGACGGCAGCCCCGGCGGCGCCTCCGGGTAGACGCGCTGGCCTTGGAGCGGTGTCCCGCGCGGGATCGGCTGCGGAGGACGGCCGACGAGGAGATTGATCTGGTTCTCGGTCTCGACGATCCGGCGCTCGATGTCGGGGATCGCCGCGGCGGTCTGCGAGGTGAGCGCCTGCGCGCGTGAGGTCTCGAGCGCGCTCGCGGCCCCGCCCTGCAGCTTGCGGTTGAAGAGGTCGAAGGTCTCCTGGAACGACGACGTCGTGCGCTTCGCGATCTCGAGCTCCGCGTCGAGCTCGATGAGGGCGAAATACGACTGCGCGACCTCGGAGGCGAGCGTCAGGAGAACGCCCCGCCGCGCCTCCTCGGTGGCCAGGTAATCGTGCAGCGCCGCTTCGTTCAGGCGCCGGACGCGCCCCCAGAGGTCGATCTCCCACGCGACGTTGACGTTCGCGGAGTAGCGCGACGCGGCGTTTCCGGAAGGATCGACCGATTGCGGGAGACGGGTGTAATCGTAGCCGGCCGCGTACCCCACCTGCGGCCAATACGCCGACTTGGCGACGCCGTAACGCGCCTGCGCTTCTTCCACGCGCGCCGCCGCGATGCGCGCGTCGTAGCCGTTCGCGAGCGCCTGCTCGACGAGCGCCTTCAGCTCCGGATCGCCGAAGACCTCGAACCACGGGACATCGGTGAGCGCTTTCGCCTGGGCGGCCTGCGCCTCGCCGTAGAACCGGTCGGGCGAGGTGATCTCCGGGCGCTTGTAGTTCGGGCCGACCGCGCACGAGGCCGCGAGGCCGGCGATCGTGAGGACGGCGAGGAGGCGCCGCATCATCAGTGAGCCCCGCTCGCCGGCGGCGCGGCAGCATGCTTCTTCTCCGCGCCGGACAGCTTTTCGACCAGGACGAACAGCGCGGGGATGATGAAGATCGCGAGCCCGGTCGCCGCCGACATCCCCGCGATCACCGCGGTGCCGAGGATCCGGCGCGAGAAGCCGCCGGCGCCGCTCGCGAGGTAGAGCGGCACACAACCGAGGATGAACGCGAACGAGGTCATGAGGATCGGCCGCAGGCGGAGCTTCGCGCCCTCGAGCGCGGCGTCGACGAGCGACTTGCCCTGCTCGTGCTGCATCTTCGCGAACTCGACGATGAGGATCGCGTTCTTCGCGGCGAGGCCGATGAGCATGACGAGGCCGATCTGGCCGTAGACGTCGAAGTCGTACTTCCGGAGCATGAGACCGCCGAACGCGCCGAAGACGGCGACCGGCACCGAGAGGAGCACGGAGAACGGGAGCGACCAGCTCTCGTAAAGGGCGGCGAGGATCAGGAAGACGAAGACGATCGAGAGGGCGAAGACGGGACCGGCGCTGCCCGCGTGCTTCTCCTGGTAGGAGAGGTCGGCCCACTCGTACCCCATTCCGCGCGGCAGCACCTCGGCGGCGACGCGCTCGAGCGCCGCCATCGCCTGCCCGGAGCTGTACCCGGGAGCGGGCGCGCCGGTCACCTGGACCGCGCGGTAGAGATTGAACCGGTTCGTGTACTCGGGACCGGTGATGCGCTTGACGTTCGTGAGCGCCGACAGCGGCACCATGTCCCCCGAGGAGTTCCTCACGTAGAACGATCCGATCTGCGCGGGATCGACGCGGGCGTCCCCTTCGGCCTGGAGGTAGACGCGCCACTGCCGGCCGAAGCGGTTGAACTGGTTGATGTACGCGCCGCCGAGATCGGCCTGCAAGGTCTGGTAGACGTCGGCGATCGGCACGCCCTGCTTGAGGACCTTGTCTCGGTCGACGTCGGCGTAGATCTGCGGCACGCCCGCACGGAACACCGTCGAAAGGCGCGCCAGCTCCGGCTGCTTGCCGGCAGCCTCCATGAACTTCTTCACGTTCTGGTCGAGGAACGCGATGTCCCGCCCCTCGCGGTCCTGGAGGTAGAGGGAGAAGCCGCCCGCCGTGCCGAGACCTGGGATCTCGGGGGGCGGGAAGCCGAAGACGAGGGCCTCCGGGATCGACTCGCGGAACTTCTTGTTCATTGCCGGGAGCAGCGCGTAGACGGTCTGGGGGAACTCCTTCCGCTCCTCCCACGGCTTCAGGGACACGAAGAAGAAGGCGTTGTAGCTCGCCGACGCGCCGGTGAGCATGCTGTAGCCGCCGATCGAGTTGAAGTGCTCGACCTCCGGCGTCGCCGCGAGGATCGCCTCGACCTTCTTGGTGACCGCGTTCGTGCGCTCGAGCGAGGCCGCGTCGGGGAGCTGGACGTTGAGGAAGAAGTAGCCCTGGTCCTCCATCGGCAGGAAGCTCTTCGGAAGGCTCTTCCCGAACATGCCGGCGACGATCGTGAATCCCACGAGGAGCGCCAGCATGATCACCGTACGGCGGATGAGCAGGTGCGAAACGCTCACGTACCCGTTCGTCATCTTCGTGAAGCCGCGGTTGAACGCTCCGAAGAACTTCCCGAGCGGCCCCTTCGACTCCCCGCGGTGCCGCAGCAAGAGCGCGGAAAGCGCCGGCGACAGGGTCAGCGCGTTGAACGCCGAGATGAGGACCGAGATCGCGATCGTGACCGCGAACTGCTTGTTCAATCGCCCCTGGATCCCGGGGGTGAACGCCATGGGGATGAAAACCGACGAGAGGATGAGCGCGATGCCGACGACCGGCCCCGAGACCTCCTCCATCGCCTTGTAGGTGGCCTCTTTCGGGGAAAGGCCGTGCTCGATGTGAACCTCGACCGCCTCGACGACGACGATCGCGTCGTCGACGACGAGGCCGATCGCGAGGACGAGGCCGAGGAGCGACAGTGTGTTCACGGAGAACCCGAGCATCGGGAAGACGGCGAACGTCGCGACGAGCGAGACGATGACCGCGATCATCGGTATCAGCGTCGCGCGCCAGCTCTGGAGGAACAGGAACACGACGACGATGACGAGCACCATCGCCTCGAGGAGGGTGTGGATGATGTCGTCGATGCCGGCGGTCACCGGAAGGGTCGTGTCGAGCGAGATGATGTAGTCGAGATCCGACGGGAACGACGCCTTGAGCTCCTCGACCGCCTTCTTCACCCCGTCGGCGACCGCGAGCGCGTTCGATCCGGGTGCCTGGTAGACCGCGATGATGCCGGAGGGCTTCCCGTCGAGGCCTCCGAACTGGTTGTAATTCAGGGCGCCCAGCTCGATGCGGGCGACGTCGCCGAGACGCACGATCGACCCGTCCGGGTTCAACCGCACGACGACCTTCGCGAACTCGTCCGCATCGACGAGGCGTCCCTGCGCGCGCACGGTGTAGGTGAACGACTGCCCCTTCGGCGCCGGCTCGGCGGCGATCTTGCCCGCGGGGTTGACGTTGCTCTGCGCCTGCACCGCGGAGATCAGGTCCGAGACCGTGAGACCGAGCTTGGCCAGCCGGTCGGGGCGCACCCAGATGCGCATCGAGTAGTCGGCGGAGCCGAAGATCGTGATCTGGCCGACGCCCTTCACGCGGTACAGGAAGTCTTTGACGTTGATCGTCGCGTAGTTGCCGAGGAAGAGGCTGTCGTAGCTGCCCTTCGGCGAGTACAGCGAGACGACGAGGAGAGGGAGCCCCATGGACTTGTTGACGGTGACGCCGAACTGGTTGACCGAGGTCGGAAGGTTCGGCGACGCCTGCGACACGCGGTTTTGCGCGTTGACCTGGTCCATGTCGACGATCGTGTCGATGTCGAACGTGACCTGGAGCGTCAGCGTGCCGTCGTTGGCGTTGATCGATTTCATGTAGAGCGAGTTGTCGACGCCCGACATCTGCTGCTCGAGGGGTGCGGCAACCGACTGCTCGATCGTGAGCGCGTCGGCGCCGACATAGCTCGTCGTGATCTGGATGAGCGGCGGCGTGATCTCCGGGAACTGCGCGATCGGGAGGCCGGTGATCGTGACCGCCCCCGCGATCACCATGATGATCGAGATGACGATCGACAGGACCGGACGGTCGATGAAGAGCTTCGCCACGAGTCAGCTCGCCCGCGCGGGCGCCGGCTTCGCGGTGACCTTGCTCCCCGTCCGCACGAACTGGAGGCCCTCGACGACGACCTGGTCGCCGGGCTCGAGCCCCTTCTCGATGACCCAGAGATCGCCTTGCCGCGGCCCGACCGTCACCGGGCGGACCTCGGCGGTGCCGTCCGGCTTGACGACGCCGACCATGAACGAGCCCTGAAGCTCGCTCACGGCGCGTTGCGGGACGAGGAGCGCCCCCTTCTTCGTGTCGACGACGGCGCGGACCTTCGCGTACTGGCCGGGACGCAGCGTATGGTCGGGGTTCGGGAAATCGCCGAGCACCGAAATCGTCCCGGTCTTGACGTCGACCTCGCGGTTCAACGCGGACGCCGTCCCCTTCTGCGGGTAGACGCTGCCGTCGGCAAGGATCAGCTCGAGGGGAAGCTTCTGCATTCCCGCGTTCCCGGCCTGGTTGAGCCGCTCCGCGGCGGCCATGTACTCCTGCTCGCTGATCGAGAAGTTCACGCGGATCGGGTCGACCGTGGAGACGGAGGTCAAGACGGTGGACCCGTCGACGAGATCGCCGACCTGCGCTTTCGCAATCCCGGCGACGCCGTCGATCGGCGAGGTCACCTTCGACCATTGGAGGTTCAACTTCGCCTGTTCCTGGTTTGCGTTGGCGGCGGCGAGCGCCGCGGTCGCCTCGTCGCGCGCGGCGAGCGCGTTGTCGAGCTCTTGCTGGCTGACCGCCTTCTGCGCCGCCAGCGGCGTGTAGCGATCGACGTCGACCTTGGTCTTGGCAAGGGCCGCTTGTGCCCTGCCGACCGTACCCGCCGCCTGGTCGTACGCGGCCTGGAACTGCCGCGCGTCGATCTCGAACAGGACCGCGCCCTGACGGACGAAGCTTCCCTCGTTGTAGGCCCGGCGCATCAGGTAGCCCTGCACCTTCGGGCGGATCTGCGCGTCGACGCTCCCCTGGAGAGTGCCGATCCACTCCTTCACCACCGGGACGTCTTGTTGCACGACGGGAGCGACGAGCACCTCCGGCGGGGCGGCAGGAGGCGCATCCGTCTTCTTCGCGCACGCCGCGCACACGACCAGGGTCGCGATCACCGTCGCCTTTTTCAGCCGATGCATGCAAAGCCTCCCGGGCAACCCGTCAGCGGCAGCTTACCTCGGCAGCTTTTCGTGTAAAGCGGAATAGAAATATTACTTATCTTCTTGCCCGATTCTTACCACGGAATCTTCAAGTTCTTATCCCTGGATCTCAGGCGACTCTCACGACCACGACAGTCATGTCGTCGTGCTGCATCGCCCCTGCGGCGAAGGCGTCCGCTGCGGTGAACAAGCGCTCGATGAGCCCGGAGGCGGGAACGTCGCGCGCGTCTCGGATCGCCGCGGCCAGCCGCGTCTCGCCCCACTCCTGCTCGTCCGGGTTCATCGCCTCGCTGATCCCGTCGGAGTAGACGACGAGGAGGTCGCCGCGCGCGAGCTCGACGCTGCGCTGCTCGAACTTTCCGCCGTCGACGAGGCCGACGACCGGCCCCGACGCGGACAGCCTCTCGAGCGTCCCGCCGTTTCCGCGGAAGAGCATCGGCGCGTTGTGGCCCGCGTTGACGAAGTCGAGACGCCGGCTCCCCGGATCGAGCTCGCCGTAGAAGAACGTCGCGTAGCGATTGTCCGGCGAGGCCTCGTAGATCAGGTAGTTCAGGTTCGTGATGAGCTGCGCCAGATCGGTCGGTCCGGAGAGGCGCTGACCTCGAAGAGAGGCCTGGAGGCTGGCCATGAGGAGCGCCGCGGGGATGCCCTTCCCGGCGACGTCTCCGAGCGCGATGCCGAGCCGGCCCCCCGGGAGCGCCAGGAAGTCGTAGTAGTCGCCGCCGACGCCCTGCGCCGGCCGGCAGAACCCGGCGCAGTCGATCCCGTCGACGGCCGGCACGCGCTGCGGGAAGAGCTTCTGCTGCACGTCGCGGGCGATCTCGATCTCGCGCGACATGCGCTCCCGGCTCGCGATCTCGCGGGCGATCGTCGCCGTGAGGCGGCTGTTCTCGAGCGCGAGCCCGGTCTGCGTCGCGACGAGGCCGAGGAGCTTCGAATCGCTGAGCGAGTACGGCTCCTCGCTCTTCTTGGGACCGAGCGTGATCGCGCCCAGGAGATCGCTCTTGCCGATGAGCGGGAGGATGATCTCGGCATCGACCTGCGCGAGGCGGGAGCGGCTCTCCTCGGAGATCGCCTCGCGGCGGAGCGGGCTCTCGGGATCTTCGTAGCGCACGCGCGCGGGGCGCCCGGAAGCGGCGAGCCTGCGGATCGCGTCGGCGCTCACCGGGAACGCGACGGCGGGCGCCAAGTCGAACCCGCGCGAGCGGACCGGCACGAGCCATTCCTTCTCGAGGAGGAAGACGACGAGCTTCTCGACGTGAAGGGTCGAGCCGATGCGGTCGATGACGGTATCGAGGAGAGGCTCGGTCTCGACGATGGTGCGGACCTCGTCCGAGAGGTTCGTCAAGACGTGCTCGGCGTCGTAAGCCTCGCGGAAGAACCGCCTGTCGGTCCAATCCATCGCCTTCTTCGCGAAGCGCGGCACGACGACCGCCGCGGCCGCCATCAAGGCGATCGCCTCGATCTTGCGCGGCCGGTTCGCCGACGGGTCGTTGATGAGGTTCCAAGCGTTCCAGAGAGCGGCGAGCATGAACAGGAAGCCGACGACCCGGATCGTGCCCCGCGCCGCCGCGTAGCGCAGGCCCTGCCTCACGGCGACGCGGACGTCCATCGCCTTGTCGACGAGGATCACGTACGCGAGCGTCAACGGGAAGACGGGGACGACGAGGAGCGCGCCGGCGATCGCGGCGATCGGGAAGGTGTCGAGCGAGCGTGAGGTGACCACCGACGCGATGAGGAGCACCAGGAGCGGCGTCAATGCGATCGTCGCGCCCCAGAAGAGGATGCGGATCCTCCGGAGCGCGTCGGCGCTCTCGACGACCCCCTTCTTCCAGCCCATGACGACGAAGAAGAACGAGATCGAGCCCATCGAAGCGACCTGCACGACGTCGGCGGAGACCGTGAGCGCGTGGGCGAACGGCGCGAGCGCCCGGACGTTCCCCTGCTCGGCGAGCGTGACGACCACGTCGCAGACCGCGAACGCCGCGAGCGGGCCGACGAGGGCCCACTTGATCCAGCCGTGGCGCCGCTCCCACGGGAGCCGGCCCGCGAACTGTGCGCCGAACAGCGTGAACCAGATCGGCCACGTCAGTTGCGACAGCTCGCCGTAGAGGGCCCCCGCGATGCGGAGCGGATCGGGCCAGAAGAGGTAGGCGTACGACTGGATCGCCGCGATCTGTGAGAAGCCGAGGAGCATGAGGAGGACGAGCCACGCCGCGGGGTCGCGCGGCCGGACCGCGGTGACCCAGAAGCCGACGCCGAGTCCGACCCACGGCATGATCAGGCCGAGCGCAATCGCGAGCACGCGGAACGCCGTGATGTGCGCCGCGTCGCCGACCGAGCGCGCGAGGACGCTCGACGGGATCGTCGTCTCACCGCCGTGGCCGTCGGAGCGGGACACGACGACCGCCAGGTGCGTGCCGGGGACCGCGGTACGGAACCGGCGCACGACCTGCGCCGGGGTCTCGAACGGCTCCCCGTCGATCGAGACGATGCGGTCGCGGCGCTTGAGCGGCGGCGTCGCGATTTGGTCGATCTCGCGCGACGTCGACTGGATGAAGCCGTCGGGCCAATCGGGGACAATCGGCGTCGCGGGCACCGTCGACGGATGCCAGGCGATCGCGAGCATCTCGAGCGTCATCGGGATCCGGTACGCGAGCACCCAGAGCAGGAGCGCCGCGAGCGCGGCGTAGAGAACGCCGAGCGGAAGGCGCGTCCGGGACGATTCGCTCATGGCCGCAGGAGGTTACCATGCGGCCATGACGCTCTATCCGCACGAGCCGCCGGCGTTCCTCGACGACGGTCTCTTCGTCGTCGTGGGCCGCTGGAAGAAGTCACCCTTCGAACGGAAGATGACGATCTTCCTCCTCTCGACCGGCGAGCTGGCGGTTCACAGCGCGATCGCGATGGACGCCGCCGGGATGACGGCGCTCGAGTCGCTCGGACGTCCAAGTTGGATCCTGGTGCCCAACCGCTTTCACGCTTCCGACGCCGGCTGGTACGCCGACCGCTACCCGTCCGCGCGCGTCCTCGTTCCGGCCGAGATCCGTCAGCGGCTCTTCGAGAAGCTCCCGCGCATCGACGGGTCACTCGACGAGGACTGGCCCGAAGCGCTCGCCGGCGAGCTCGCGGTCGTGCCCCTCCGCGGAACGCGGATCGGCGAGGTCGCGTTCGTCCACGCGCCGTCGCGCACGCTCGTCCTCACCGACGCTTGCTTTCATTACAAGCACGGCGACCTGCCGCGGATCGCCCGGCTCGTCATGCGCATGAACGGAGCCTACGGCGGCTTCGGGACCACGCGCTTCTTCCGCTCGTTCGCCGTCAACGACCGCGACGCGCTCCGTACGTCGATCGACGCCGTCCTCGAGCACGAGTTCGCTCGGATCGTCGTGTCGCACGGGAGGACGCTGGAATACGGCGGCCCGGAAGCGCTTCGGGAGGCGTTCGCGAAGATCTAATTCAGAGCCTTCCGACAGTCGACCGTTGACTGTCGGCTGTCGACTTCCCATCGTGGAACTTCCGGAACCGCTCGAGGTTCGCTCCGCCCAGGTAGCGCTTCAGGATCTTCGACGCGGTGCACCGAAGGTCGACGACGATGAGGACGTCGAGGACGTTCGAGAAATCCCGGTCGACATTGTGACCGAGAAGGCGCCCCTCGAGCTTCAGGTACTGCTTCAACAGGACGGGGACGCCCTTCTGGTCGGCTTCGATCTCCGAGATGAATGCGGAGACGTCCTCGAGGTTTTCGAGGCTCGCCGGACGCAAAGGCCCTTCGCCCTTCGGCTCGCGGAACGGATTCGTCGGCCTCACCCAAGCCGCCCAGTCGGTGCGCTTGCGGTTGCGCTCGAGGAACGCGACGATGAGCCGCTGGCTGACCGACCGGTACTCCGCGCTGATGCTCACCGGGCCGAAGAGGGTCGCGTAGCGCGGGTGGCGCCCGACGAACTCGCCGATCCCCTTCCAGAGGAGCATGAGGCCGACGTAGCTCTTCTGGTGCTCGGTGCGGATCCACGACCGCCCCATCTCGAGCGCCGGGCCCATCGCTTCGAACAGGCGCGCGTCGTAGCGGAAGAGCGACGCGGTGTAGAGCGCGCCGATCCCGCCACGGACGAGCAGCTCGTCGGTCGGCCCGAGGCGGTACGCACCGATGACCTGACGCAGACGCCGGTTCCAGATGAACATGTGGAGGTAGAACGGGTCGTACTTGTCGAGATCGATCTCGCGCCCCGTCCCCTCGCCCACCTCGCGGAAGGTCAGCTCGCGCAGGCGGCCGATCTCGCGCAGCAGGTTCGGGATCTCTGGCGCTCGTGCGATCAGGACCTCGAGATCTTCCGCCTGCACGAGGCGGCCCTCGGGCCCGATCGACGCGACCTCCGCTTCGAGAAGCGCCGGGTCGACCGGAGGGACGACGCCGGCTGCGGCGGCAGGCGTGCGCCGGGGCTGCATCGCCGCGGGAAGCGCCGGGGGGCGCGCCGCGAGGATCTCCGTCCGGTCGCGCAGGTAGGCGATCGCACGGCGATCGTCGTGCAGCTCGTTCAATCTCGACGCAGGGATCGGCGTGCCGACGCGCAGCTCGACGACGCGTCCGCCCTTGCGGACCAGCTCGCGCGGGAGGAGCGCGGTGCGTAGCGCGGGGTGGAGGAGGCCGGCGGCCTGGAAGAACGCGCCGTTCCGGCCGGGGATGAACACGGGGAAGGTCGGCGCCCCGCTCCGCCTCGCGAGCCCCGCGACCGTCGGGCTCCACGCCGGATCGGCGACGCGGCCGGTCTTGAGATCGAGCGACGCGACCTCGCCGGCGGGAAAGACGACGAGCATGCCGCCGCGCCTGATCCACTGAAGCGCTTGACGGAGCCCCGACGCGTTCGATCCGGTCGCACCCGGGCGCTCGAACGGATCGACGAAGAGGAACATGTCGCGCAGCTCGGGGATCCGCCCGAGCATGTAGTTGGCCAGTATCTTCACGTCGTGGCGGACGCGCCGCAGCGCGAGCGCCAACGCGAGCCCCTCGACGGCGCCGAACGGATGGTTGGCGACGACGAGCGCGGCGCCGGCCCTCGGGATCCGCTCGAGATCGGCAGGGTCGATGCGCACGCTGACCTTGAACGTTTCGAGCGTCCAGGCCGCGAAGTCGTCGCCGTCGATCCCTTTCGGCCGCCCGCGATACTGCTTCTGCAGCTCGGCGAGGCCGAAGGCGCGCTCGAGGACCGGGCGCGCCGCGGCGAACATCGCCCGCCGGAGCGGCCCGCGGGGAGTCCAGTCGAGGGCGAAAACGCGGTCGTGCGTCGCGCTCATCGCCGGCTCCTCACGCCGCGCCGGCCTGCGGCGCGACGAGAGCGAGCTCGAGCACACCACCCGGGTGCTCCGGCTCGATCGGATCGGAGGTGGCGCGCGGCCACCAGACGAGCCGCGCGGACGCGAGATCGGCATCGACGCGGACCACGGTGATGCTGCGCGTCGCCGCGTTCGTCCGTGTCATGAACGGCGACGATGCCTCCTCGCCGTCCGGTGCGAGGAGGTGCCACGTCGGGATCTCGTGGATCGTCGGCGCGCCCGCGTCACGCCAGGACTCGAACGCCCGGCGCCGCCATGCGGTCACCTCGGGCTCGTTCCACGACGACGACGTCAGGAACGACCATCCCATCGGAACGGGCTCCGTCGTGAGCGCGCCCCCGTGCTCCCAGCGGACGATCTCGCCGCCCTGCGCCGAGACGACGAGGAGCGTGAACGACGGGTACGCCGAGAAGTCGAGGTTCGCGGGCACCCGCGCGGGGCCGTCGCCCCCCTGCTCCTCGAGGATGCGCGGGATGATCGAGCCGCGGCTCGGGACCGACGGGTCCCCGCGCAAGGCGCGGTCGGCGGGGGCGAAACCGTTGAGCATGCACGCCGCGACCCCGCGATCGTTGACGCCGATCCACGTCCCGCCCGAAGCAGAGTCGAACGGGGCGACCCAGCCGGGACGTCCGGGCTCGCCGGGAATGAACCGCGGGGCCTGCTCGGGCGCACGGTCCCAGCGCTCGTCGCGGTTCATCGTGAGGAGGAGGGATCCCCCGCCGCAACGTAGGGTGACGGTGCACATCAGTCGACCATCAGTCGCGGCTCCAGCCTGATCGTCGGGACCCACCCCGCTCCAGCCACGGTCGCCAAGTTTTGCAGGGAAGAGCGGAGCGCGCAACCCGCCGGGCTACGACGGGAGTTCGGGGCCGCCGCGACCGGACTCGGGCTCCGGTTTGGACGTGGGAGGCGTGACCGGGCTCATCAGGCTGACCGACTCGCGGAGCTGGTGGAGCGTGAACGGCTTGTGGATGACCCGCGCCCCGCATCCGCGCACCCGGAGCGATTCTTCGTGGTCGAGGAGACGTGCGGTTTGGATGAACACGCGCCCCGAAAGGCCGGGGTAGCGCAGGATCGTCTCCTCGAGCCAGTCGAGTGGGTTGCGGCCGCCCATGACGAGGTCGAGCGTCAGGAGATCGACCGATCCGGAGCGGAGGATCTCGTCGGCGGCCTCGAACGTCACCGCCGTGTAACATTCGTGCCCGTCGGCTTCGAGCGCGAGACGGACCAGCTCCGCGAGGAACGCTTCATCGTCGATGACGAGAACTCTCACCTGCTCTGTCCCCCACAGCGTGGCGGCCGGGAGTATACGGTCGCGCACGTCTTGCGGCTCGTCCGTCCGCGACGAATCTGCGTAGCACGCACCGCTCGAGGTGCCCGGAGAACCAATGTCCGACAAAGTCGTCAAAACCGATGCCGAGTGGCGGGCTCAGCTCACACCCGAGGAGTACCGCGTCGCGCGTGAGAAGGGGACGGAGCGCGCGTTCACCGGTCGTTACTGGGACCATCACGAAGACGGCACCTATACCTGCATCGGATGCGGCGCACCGCTCTTCGACGCGACGACCAAGTTCGAGAGCGGGAGCGGCTGGCCGAGCTACTTCGCTCCGGTGAGCCCGGAAGCGGTCGCGACCGAGAGCGACCGATCGCACTTCATGAACCGGACCGAGGTGCATTGCGCGCGTTGCGGCTCGCACCTGGGACATCTCTTCCCGGATGGTCCGAGGCCGACGGGGCTCCGCTACTGCGTCAACTCGTTGAGCTTGGGGTTCGAGAAGAAGAAGTAGGAGCGGAACGCTCCCTCGCGACCACCGGGCTGGCCCACAGGCTGTCGACCGAGATGAGCGCGCCGGTCGCGCTGACGCGGCCGAACTGGAGCACGCCGGTCGGGCAGCTCTCGACGCACGCGGAGCAGCGGACGCATTGCGGATCGTTCATCGGGCGGCCCCGCTGGGCGAAGCTCATGACGTCGATCCCCTGGTGGCAGACCGACGTGCAGACGTTGCACGAGATGCATTTCTTCTTGTCGGCGAGGATCCGGAAGCTCGAGAAGCGCGCGTAGACGTGCATGAGCGCGGCGAGCGGGCAGGCGAACCGGCACCAGGTCCTGCCGCTCAGGTGGAAGTAGAGGCCGACGCCGAGGATACCGGCGAGCCCGACGTCGACGGTCCACATGTAGCCGTGGACGGACACGTCGAACGCGCGCGCCGTGAGCGAGCCGGGCACGATCCACGAGACGATCCGGAGCAGCGCCAGGACGAACGCCGCGGCGAGAACGACCTGCCCGGTCATGTTGAGCAGGTTCCACCGCGGTCCGTGCGGCATCTTCCCGCGGTGAGCGTCGCCGAGCGTCTCGGCGAGCGCGCCGCACGAGCAGATCCAGCCGCAGTAGGCGCCCTTCCCCCAGCGGTGCACCATCCACGGGATGAGAACGAACGTCTGCACGAAGCTGATCGCGAGCCAGAGCGCGAGCGGCTTCGCGGAGAAGACGTTCCAGATGAAGAGCGGCCACGCGAGCAGGAAGCCGAACGCACGCCAGTACTCGCGACCCGACGGGTCCCAGGTCGTCTCGGGGAAGAGCTGGTCGGCGATCGTCTTGCCGAGACCGCCGTCGAACCAGCCGTGGTGCCCCATCCAGGGGAGGATGAAGTAAGGGAGCAGGAACAGCGGCACGATCTGGATCGCCATCAACGTCAGAGTCTGCCGCTTCACGTACGGCGTGCGGCGCTTCGCCATGCGGCGGAATCCGAACGCGACGACGCACAGCGTGTAGGCGAGCGAGTACCAGAAACCGGGCGAGCCGAAGGCACCCGGAAGCCCCGCGGGGAACCAGCCCTTGCGCTCGAAGAGGGCGTGGAGCGCGCCGCCGGCCTTCCAGTTGTAGACGAACGCGGCGGCGGCGAGGATCGCGGCGAGCGAGAGCCACCACGCCAAGGGCCGGTCGCCGCGAATCGCGACGCCGGAGCGCCGCAGGAGATCGGTCGCGGGAAGGCGTCCGATCATCGCGAACACGGCGTCGTTCTCGATCGTCTCGCCGCGGAGGACGACGGCCCGCTCCTCGATCGCCTCGACCTCCGTCTCGAGCCGGAGGTCGACCGTCGAGGCGGCGAGCGCCTCGAGGCTCTCGGGCTTCGGGCGCGCGAGGTCGGTGCCGCGATGCGCGAGCGTCACCCGAGCGCCCGCGCCGTCGAGCGCGAGCGCCGTCTCGACCGCCGCGTCGCCGCCGCCGACGACCAGGACGTTCTGCCCCGTGAAGTCGGCGGGATCGTGCAGGCGGTCGTAGACCCGGTCGCGGGCTTCGCCGGGCACGCCGAGCCGCCGGTGCGCGCCCGCGCGTCCGATCGCCAGGAGAACGCGATGGGCGACGATCGACTCCCCCGCCTCCGTCGTCGTCACGAGACGGCCCTCCTGTCGCTCGACGCGCTCGGCCTTCCCGATGCGCACCGCGATACCGGCGTCGTCGATCTGGCGCTCGAGCTCCTGGACGAGCGGCTCCTTGACCTTCGCCGTCACCTGCAGCGTTCCCGCGGGCTTCATCGCGGTGGGGTAGACGAAGATCGGTTTCCCCTTGGGGAAGTTGACGACGGTCGCGAACGGCTCGCTCGACTCCAGGACGACCGCATCGATCCCCGCGCGCTTCGCCTCGAGCGCCGCCGCCATTCCCGATACGCCGCCGCCGACGATGAGCAGGTCGACGACCGCAGGATCTCTTTCGCGACCCCGGAACCGCGGATCGCCGGCGATCGTCCGCACGACTCTCGCGCCGCTGTCGGCCGCGAACTTGAGGAGGGGAATCCCGCGGAGATCGCCCGCGACGTAGAGGCCGGGGACGGCGGTCGAGCCGTCGTCCCCGATCTCCGGGAGCGGCTCCACGGTCCCGGCCGGAAAGCCGGTGTGCAGCCACCGGGTGTAGCGCGCGACGGGATTCACAGCGGCTCGACGCGCGGCAGGAGTCGTCTCAGACCCGGCGTGGTCACCGCCGTCGTGACGACCGCCATCGTGACGAGCATGAAGAAGACCGGCTTGGGGAAGACCTGGAGGTCGTAGCCGACGTTGATGACGACGAGCGCCATGAGGCCGCGGGTGTTCATGAGGAGGCCGGTCGCGAGGGCCTCGTTCCGCGGGAGGCCGGCGGCGCGCGCGGCGATCGTGCACGGGATCAGCTTGCCCGCAAAGGCGATGACGATGAGGAGGCCCAGGAGCCCGAGACCCGCTCCACCCTGACCGTACACGTCGGTCTTGAGGCCGCTCGACATGAAGAAGATCGGCAAGAGGAAGACGGCGACGACGTCGTGGAGCCTCTCGTCGAGCGCCGTCGCCAACGGGCGGTGGAACGAGATCGCGACGCCGGCGATGAAGCCGCCGAAGATCGAGAAGATGCCGAGCGCGTTCGTCGCCGCGCAGAGGCAGAACGCGACGATGAGGACGAGCGCGAGGTCGGCCTCCGGCAGGCCGTCCGTGTAGCGCGCCTCCGGCAGGCGCCGCTCGAGCACGCGCCCGGCGACGACCGCCGCGGCACCGAGGACGAGCGTGCCGCCGAGCGCGAGCGCGATCCGCGAGACGTCCGCGCCGGCCTCGTGCACGCCGACGACGGCGCCGAGGAGGATCCAGCCGAGGACGTCGTCGATCGCCGCGGCGGTGATGCTCGTCACGCCGACACGCGATTGCGTGAGACCGGTCGCCCGCAGGATCCGTCCCATCATCGGGATCGCGGTGATCGAGACCGCCGTCGCGAGCAGGAGCGAGAACGGGAGGCGACGGTCGTCCGGGATACCGATGCCGCGGACGAAGAGCGGCGCCGCGGCGATCGTGAGGAGGAACGGCGTCGCGATCCCGGCGATCGCGATGCCGACGGCGCCGGGCACCGCCCGCTGCGCCCGCCGGAACGGGAACTCCGCGCCGATCAGGATCATGAGGAAAACGAGACCGATCTGGCTGAGGATCGCGAGGCCGCGCTTGACGTCGCTCGTGAAGAGCGCGTCGTACGCCGACGGCGCGAGGCGGCCGAACAGGCTCGGCCCGAGCGCGATTCCGGCGAGGATCTCCCCCATCTCCTTCGGCTGGCCGACGACGCGCGCCATCTTCCCGAAGATGCGGGACGCGGCGACGATGATCGCGAGGACGAGGAGGAGCCGGAGGAGGAGCTGCTCGACGGCGTAGTGCTCGGTTTGGAGAAGGTTCATCGGGGCGACGAGCCGCTGGCCGGGTAATCGAGCTTGTCCGCGATCTCGGCGATCTCCTGGGGCGTGAAGTCGGGGAAGGGGAGCTTGTTCTGCTCGCGCAGCGCCCGGACCTTCTCCTCGGCGGCGCCCTTGGCCTCGGCGTCGACGCCGCGGTCGCGGCCGAGGTAAACGACCTGTGACGGAACGGCGAGTCCGGTCCCGTTCGTCTCGAGGATGTCCATGGCACGGAGGAGGAGGTCCTCTCGGATGGCGCCGAACTCCTTCGTCAGCGCCGTCGCCACCGTGCACTGCATCTCGATCTCGAGCGCGCTCTCGCCGAAGCCGGCGAGCCGGACCTCGGAATCCTGGAACGTCTTCGGGTGGCCGACGAGCAGCCGGCGCAGGTCGATCAGGACGGCGCGGAGCTGATCGGGCGTCGTCTCGTAGCGGAGCTTGAGCTTCGTGTAGAACCGCATCCGGTCGCGGTTCGAGAGGTTCTCGATCTGCGCGTTCGAGAATTCGCCGTTCGGCACGGAGATCACCGTGCGGTCGGGCGTGCGGATGCGCGTCGAGCGGAGGCCGATGTCCTCGACGATGCCGGTCTTGTTGCCGAAGTTGCAGCTGTCGCCGATCTTGACCGGCTTGTCCGCCATGAGCGCCAGGCCGCCGAAGAGGTTCTCGAGCGTCTTCTGCGCGGCGAGCGCCACCGCGATGCCGCCGACGCCGAGGCCGGCGAGCAGGGTCGTGACGTTGAAGCCGAGCGCCCTCAGGACGCCGATGAGCGCGACGCACGCGAGGAGAACCTTCGCGATCCGGTTCATGACCGTGAGGACGCCGGCGCTCGAGGTCTGGCCCTCGCCGAGGAGGCGCGTCCGCGCGGTGAGGACGAACGCCTCGACGATCGCCTGCACGACGAGGACGAACGTGATGAACGTGAGCGCCGCGAGCACGCGGTCGAACCGGCTCTCGGAGTGGACCGAGAGGTCGAGGAACCGGACTCCGACGCTGACGATGATGAGCGAGGCGGCCCAGCGCGCGGGCCGGCGCATCGTGTCGGCGAGCCGGTCGTCGATCGGGGTGCTCGTCTTCTTCGCGAGCTTGAGGCCGAGGCGCGCGAGCCCGGACGCGAACAGGCGTCCCATGATCCAGGCGACGATCGCGAGGACGATGAGCCCGATCCACTGCCACGCCTCGATGTTGAAGAAGCGGGCCGATTGCAGGCGCGCGGGCACGTGGTCGCCGATCCAGCCGTAGCCGAACTGGTCGTAGAGCTCCGGGATCTTCGCGACGACGGCGGATGAGAATCGCCAGACCTGTGCGCCGGTGCCGTCGTCCTCGCGTCTCAGGATCAGGTTGACGGTGCCGCCTTGCGCGGGAATCGCGCCGATCTTCTCGGCGTTCGTCGGTAGGCCGTCGTCGAGGTCGCCCTCGGGGGCGTCCGAGATCTTGTCGAAATCGATCCAGAGATTGCGATCGATGACGATCTTGAGATGACGCGCGAGGACCGCTCCCGGCTCCTTCCGTTCGGCGTCGGGGAGACGGCTGAGATCGAGGTATTTCGCCGCCGTCGCGAAGTCGGCGCGACGCGCCGCCGCGATGAAGTCGAACACGGCGGCGCGTGGCGAGCCGGGGACCGCCTCCGGTGCCGGTGCGCGGTTGGCCGCCGGCGACCAGACCGGCGATGCCGGAGGGGTGCCCTGGGCCCACGCCGGAGCCGTTCCGGCGAGGAGCGCGACCGCCAGGACGACGCGTCTCACCTGGGGCGGACCCGCCGCTTGAGGAGCCCGTCGCCGCTGGGGGCGAATCCGGACTGCTGCAGCCACGCCGTCACGCGGCCGGCGTCGGGATGCGCCTTGCCGACCGTGTTGTAGAGGTAGTTCACGCCGCGAGCCGCGGCTTCCCGATCGAGATGGTCGAGGATGAACCCGCCGACGCCGCGGCCCCGGAAATCGGGATTCACGGCCAGCGAGACCTCCGCGTCGCCCCACGAGCAATCCATCCAGCCATACCCGGCGACCGTCCCATCCGACTCGACGCGGAACCACTCGCCGGGCACGAGGCCCCCCTCCGGCGGCGGCGACCACTCGAAGACACCGGGCTCCGCGCGACCCACGACGTCGGCCTTTCCGCGATCCCAGCGGGGCGTGTCCTCGTGGATCCAAGACAGGGCCATGAAGCGCTCCTTCGTCGGGCGAGTTTACCCGGATTCGGTCGTGGTAACTTTCGACCATGCCGCTCTGGAAGAAGCTCGTCCTCGGGGCTGCGGCCCTCGTCGCGGCGTTCGCCCTCCTGGGTTTCTTCGTGGCGCCGCCGCTCGTGAAGGCCCGCCTCCTCCGGGAGATGTCGAAGCGCCTGAACCGCGAGGTCTCGGTCGGGAAGGTCTCCGTCAACCCGTTCGAGCTGTCGATGGTCATCCACGACCTCAAGATCCTGGACAAGGACGGGAAGCCCTTCGCGTCGTGGGATCGCGCGGAGTTCAACTACCGCTTCACCTCGCTCCTCTCGCACGACTACGTCTTCGACGCGCTCACCTTCGAGGCGCCGTACGCGCGTTTCGTCATCAACGAAGACGGGTCGCTCAACATCGACGACCTCCTCCGCATCTTCCGGGCGACGCCCTCGACGGAGCAAGCCGGCCCGCCGTCGGCTTGGCGCTTCGAGACCGTGCGCGTGACCGGCGCGCGCATCGGCTTCACCGACCGCCAGCGCTCGCCGGTCTTCGAGACGACCGTCGGGCCGTTCGAGCTCCACCTCGACCGGTTCAGCACGAAGACGAACAGCGAGGCGCCGTACGGGTTCGAAGGGAAGACCGAGTCGGGTGAATCCTTCTCTTGGCACGGGCAGATCACGAGCAATCCGCTCCGCTCGAGCGGGGAGCTGACGCTCTCGGGGATCAAGCTCCCGAAGTACCGGCCGTACTATGAGACGGGGCGGCCGTTCCGCGTCCTCGAGGGCACGATCGCGCTCAAGGCGGCCTACAACGCGGTGTGGACCGACACGGAGCACGTTCTCCGAGTGCACGGCGCGGATCTCTCGCTCACCGACGCGCTCATCGGCCGCCCGGAGGTGGCCGAGCCGGACATCACGGTGAAGTCGCTCACGATCGAAGGAGCGGACGCCGATCTGCTCACGCATGCCGCGAAGATCGACGCGATCACGCTCGACGGCGGGCACATCCTGATCGAGAACGATCCGGCGCACGGCGGTGTGAACCTCCATCAGATGATCCGGCCGTATCTCGAGACTCCGGTGGCGCCGACACCGGGGCCTCCCGGGCCACCGGTGCCGTTCTCGCTCGGCACGCTGACGGTCAAGAACGTCACCGTCGACGCGGCCGACCTGACGCCGGCGCGTCCGTTCAAGGTCCAGGGCCACGACGTCGCGCTCACGGTGAAAGGGCTCGACAACAAGCCCGGCACCCTGTGCCCGACGACGCTTTCGGCCAAGTTCGGCGACGCGGGAACCGTCGACGTCACGGGGACCTTCGCTTCCGATTTCCATCACGGAGACCTCGACGTCGAGGTGAAGGACGTCGCGATCGCCCCGACAGATTCGTACATCGACCCTGTCGCCCGGGTGCGCCTGGCGAGCGGGACCGTGGGAGCGAAGGGCCACGTCGCCTTCGACCGGCCCGACGTCGGCGACATGCACTTCGCCTACAAAGGCGATCTGCGAGTCTACGACGTGGCAGTGACCGGCGCCGAAAACGGCCAGCCCCTTTTCAAGATGGCCGGGCTGAAGATCGCGCCCGCCGAGGTTCATCTCAACCCCACGAGCGCGAAGATCGGCGAGATCAGCGTACGGGGGCCGCGTCTCGCCGTCGGCATCCTCCCGGACAAGACGATCGACTTGATGAAGGTCCTCGTCACGGCGGATGAGACCGCGCCCGGGAAGGCGGTGGCGACGGAAGCACCGAAACCGCTGCCGCCGGTCACGATCGACACGCTGCGCCTCGACGACGGGTCGATCCGCATCGACGACCGCTCGCTCGAGCCGAACGTCGCGATGACGCTGACGAAGGTCGCGGGGACCGTCAAGGGGATCTCGACGCAAGAGCTGGCCCGCGCGAACGTCGACATCGCGGCGCTGTGGGACGGCGTGGCGCCCGTCAAGATGCAGGGGCAGATCAATCCGATCGCGCGGAAGGACTTCACCGACCTCAAGATGACGGTCGGGGGCGTCGATCTCGTCGCCTTCTCCCCCTACAGCGGCAAGTACGTCGGTTACGGCATCGGCAAGGGCAAGATGGCGGCGGACCTTTCTTACAAGATCGCCGAGCGGAAGTTCACCTCCGAGAACGTCTTCACGATCGACCAGTTCGAGCTTGGGCCGAAGGTCGAGTCCCCCGACGCGATGCATCTCCCGATGAAGCTCGCCGTCGCCGTGCTGCGCGACAAGAACGGCCAGATCGTGCTCGACGTCCCCGCCGAGGGAAGCGTCGACGATCCGGAGTTCCGCTACGGCAAGGTCATCATGCGCGCGGTCGTGAACGTCCTCACGAAGGTCGTCACGTCGCCGTTCCGCCTTCTCGCGGGCGCGTTCGGCGGCGGCAAGACCGAGAACATCGAGTTCCAGGTGTTCGAGCCCGGAAGCGCGGACCTGGCCGACAGCGAGAAGCAGAAGCTCGGGATCGTCGCGAAGTCGATGGCCGAGCGCCCCGAGCTGTCCGTCTCGATCGACGGCGACGCCGACCCCGCCGCCGACGCCGGCGCGCTCGCGAAGGCGCGCGTCGCCTCGCTCGTGCGGATGGCGAAATGGAAGGCGACGGGAGGTGCTTCGGCCGACGACGTCACCGTCGCCGCCGACGAGTACCCGCGCTGGCTCCAGGCGGCCTACGACGCCGCCGTCCCGCCGCCGTCGGCGCCACCGGCCGTGCCGGCGACCGTGGATGAGATGGAGTCCAAGCTGGCGGCGACGAAACCGGTCACCGCGGACGACCTTCGCGCGCTCGCCGCCGAGCGCGGCAAAGCCGTCCGCGACTACCTCGTCGAGACCGGCCAAGTCGACGCCACCCGTCTCTTCCTGAGCGACGAGACGAAGCCGGATCGCCCGCCCGCCTCGCGCGTCTGGCTCGACCTCAAGTAACGAGTCGATGCCCACGCTCAAGACACTCGACAGGATCCTGTCGCAGTTGGGCGTGGGATCGCGCACCGAGGCCCGCCGGTGGATCGCGGAGGGACGCGTCAAGGTCGGAGGGCGCGTCGTGCGCGACCCCGACACCTGGCTCGACCCGATGCGGGCGAAGATCGCGCTCGACGGCCGGCCGCTCGTGCGCGCCGAGCGCATCCACCTCCTCCTGTACAAGCCGAAGGGCTACGTCACGACGTACCGCGACCCGCAAGGCCGCAAGACGGTCTACGACCTGCTCCCGCCGGACAGCGGTTACCTCTTCCCGGTCGGCCGGCTCGACCTCGAGACGAGCGGCCTCCTCGTCATGACGAACGACGCGCCCCTCGCCGAACGACTGACGAACCCCGAGCACGAGGTCCCGAAGACCTACCTCGTCAAGGCGTCGCGGCAGCTCTCGGACGAAGAGCTCGAGAAGCTCGCGCAAGGCGTGGAGCTGAAGGACGGTCCGACGCGTGCCGCAGTGGTCACGCGCCTCCGGAACCCGGGCGGGCGCACGGTCTTCGAAATCACGCTGAAAGAGGGACGGAACCGTCAGGTCCGGCGGATGGTCGAGGCGCTCGATGCGAAGGTCTTGAAGCTCGTGCGGATCGCGATTGGGGACCTGAGGATCGGCGATCTTCCGATCGGAAAGACGCGCCCTCTGACGGCGGACGAGGTGCGGCGGCTCTCGCGCCCCGGTTAGAAGCCGACCGTCACACCGGCTTGGACACGCCAGGGGCTGTCGTACGCGCGGTACGGATCGTTCGAGTTGTAGCTGAAATCGTACAGCGCCGAGAAATACATCGCCGCCTTGCCGCCTACGGGAACGGCGTAGCCGGCACCGGCCAGGAACGCGTTGTAATCCGTGCGGTGCTTCTGGTTGAAGACGTCCAGGTATTCGTAGTTCGTGTACTGATAGTCGCTCTCGAGGAAAAACGTCCGGAAGACCCGGAAGCGGGCGAAGAGCGTCCCGCCGTAGCTGGTCGAGTTGAAGCTGGGCGAGTACCGGCTGTCGTTCGTCCACTGATAGAAGAGCTGCGCGCCGACGTCGAAACGCGGCACGACGTGGTAGCCGACGAGCGGCGCGACCGAGATCGTGTCGACCGTGCCGAACGTCGCGCCGACGCCGCCTCCGAAGAACCACTTGCTCGGGCCCGCATGCTGGGGCGGCGGAGCCGTCTCCTGTGGCGCCGGGGCGGGCGCCGGTGTCGGAGCCGGAGCCGGCGTCGTGGGAGGCGGGACCGGCGGCGGGGCTTGCGCCCGGGCCGCAAAGGTCGCCATGAACAGGATCGAGCCAAGGAGCAAGCCGCGCATTCTCATCCGCGGAGTCTACCTCAGTGCGCGACGGAAACCGCCGCCCCCACGATGACTTGCCGGTTCTGGCTCGAGTGCGTCGCGCTCGCCGTGTCGGTCCCGCTGGCGGTTTCCGCGTGCTGGGCGGTCGTGCTGTTGCTCGACGAGAGGCTCTGGTCGGTCCCCTCGGTCCAGCCGTTGTTCCAGGTGAACGATCCCGGGTTGCCGCTCATCGCCGCGGCAATCGCCATCCCGTCGGCGGTCACCGCGACGGAGGTCGGCAGCGGGTTCGGGGTCGCCGCGGGAGTCTGGTTGACGCTGCTCGCCCCGATCGGCGCGGTCTGGTCGACGTTCTTGAGGACGACCGCCGCGTAGCTGGGCTCCGTCGGCGCCGTCCCGCCCCAGGTGACGGTGAAGGTGGTCCCCGTCGCGGCGGCGATCCCGCTCTCCTTGAGGTACCAGAGCTCGATCCGCGCGACCGTCGTCGTCCCGGTGACGACGCCGTCGATCCTCGTGAGCGCCTGGCCGCCGAAGGTGACCGCGCTCACGGGAACGTCGGCGGCGTTCTCATAGCCGACCATGAAGACGAGGAGGCGATCGGCGCCCGCCCCCGCCGCGTGCGTCAAGCCGGTCGTCCAGGCGTCGGCGAGCGCCGTGACGCACGCGTCGCCGACACCGTTGCCGTTCGAATCCTGCTGTCCGGGGTTCGCGACCTTCTTGCAGTTGTCGCAGGCGTCGCCGACCTGGTCGCCGTCCAGATCGGCCTGGTTCGCGTTCGCGACCGTCGGGCAGTTGTCGACGTTGCCGCAGATCCCGTCGCCATCGACGTCGTTCAGAGGATCTGCCGGGCACGCGTCGCACGCGTCGCCGAACGCGTCCCCGTCCTGATTCGCCTGGTTCGCGTTCGCCACCGTCGGGCAGTTGTCGACGTTGCCGCAGATCCCGTCGCCGTCGGCGTCGTTCAGAGGATCGAGCGGACAGGGATCGCAGGCGTCGCCGAAGGCATCGCCGTCCTGATTCGCCTGGTTCGCGTTCGCCACCGTCGGGCAGTTGTCGACGTTGCCGCAGACCCCGTCGCCGTCGACGTCGTTCAGAGGATCGAGCGGACAGGGATCGCACGCGTCGCCGAAGGCATCGCCGTCCTGATTCGCCTGGTTCGCGTTCGCCACCGTCGGGCAGTTGTCGACGTTACCGCAGATCCCGTCGCCGTCGACGTCGTTCAGAGGATCTGCCGGGCACGCGTCGCACGCGTCGCCGAGCGCGTCGCCGTCCTGGTTAGCCTGGTTCGCATTCGCCACCGTCGGGCAGTTGTCGCAAGCATCGCCGACGCCGTCGAGGTCAGCATCCGCCTGGTCGGCGTTCGCGATCGCGGGGCAATTGTCGACGGCGCCGCAGACGCCGTCGCCGTCCTGGTCATTCGCGGCGTCGGCCGGGCAGGCATCGCACGCGTCGCCGAGATGGTCGCCGTCGGCGTCGGCTTGATCGGCGTTGGCGACCGTCGGGCAGTTGTCGACGTTTCCGCAGATTCCATCGCCGTCGGCATCGTTCAAGGGATCGAGAGGGCAGGCGTCGCACGCGTCGCCGAGCGCGTCGCCGTCGGCGTTGGCCTGACCCGGGTTCGCGATCGAGGGGCAGTTGTCGCAGGCATCCCCGATGCCGTCGCCGTCCGCGTCGGCCTGGTCGGCGTTGGGGACCATCGGGCAGTTGTCGATGTTTCCGCACACGCCATCGCCGTCGGCATCGTTCAACGCATCCAGAGGACAGGCGTCACACGCGTCGCCCAGCGTGTCACCGTCGGCGTTCGCCTGGCTCGCGTTCGCGACGGTCGGGCAGTTGTCGACGTCGCCGCAGATTCCGTCGTGGTCGACGTCGTTCAGCGGGTCGGCGGGACAGGCGTCGCACGCGTCGCCGAGCGCGTCGCCGTCCTGGTTCGCCTGGTCCGCGTTCGCGACGGACGGGCAGTTGTCGACGTCGCCGCAGACACCGTCGTGATCGGCGTCGTTCAGCGGGTCATGGGGACAGGGATCGCACCCTGAGGTCAGGCCGTCTCCGTCAGCGTCGATCTGTTCCGGATCGGGAGCGAGCGGGCAGGCATCGCACGCATCCCCCACCCCGTCGCCATCGCTGTCGGTCTGGAGCGGGTCGGCGACGGCGGCGCAGACGTCGGCGAGATCGGGTACCCCGTCGCCATCCTGGTCGGCCGCGGGGTTCGAGGAGCACACGCTCGCCGGCGTGCGCGAGCCGAAGTCGCTCGTGCCGAGCGAGCCGTCTCCGCACGAGTTCCGGCCGGCGATCAGGTAGTAATAGAGCTCTCCCGGCGCAGGGACGTCCGGATCGGCGACCGACTTCGACGTCACCGAAGCGATGACGCACTGATGGTCGTAAGCGAACGGCCCGCCGGGAGTGATGACCCCGCGATAGACGCCGTAGATGTGCCCGCCGGCCGAGCCGCTCCAACGCAGGGTCGTCTTGTCGGCGTCGATGGAGACGCTGGACACTTCCCCGGGAAGCGCGTGCGTCCCGCGCTCGCGCGGGGCGCAGTCGTTCGCGTTGGCGAAGCCGTCGCCGTCCACGTCGGTGTCGCAGGCGTCTCCGATGCCGTCGCCGTCCTCGTCCGCCTGCGTGGGATTGGCGACGGTCGGGCAATTGTCGACGTTCCCGCACACGCCGTCGCCGTCGGCGTCGTTCAGCGGGTCGGCCGGGCACGGGTCGCAGGCATCGCCGAATGCGTCGCCGTCCGCGTTCGCTTGGGTGGGGTTCGGGACCGTCGGGCAATTGTCGACGTTGCCACAGACGCCGTCCCCGTCGGCGTCGTTGGCCGGGTCGTTCGGGCAGGGATCGCAGGCGTCGCCGAGCGCGTCGCCGTCGGCGTTCGCTTGCGTCGGGTTCGCGACCGTCGGGCAGTTGTCGCACGCGTCGCCGAGCGTGTCCGCGTCCGAGTCGGTCTGCGTCGGATTCGCGACCGTGGGGCAGTTGTCGCAGGCGTCTCCCTTTCCATCACCGTCGCCGTCGGCTTGGCTCGGGTTCGCGACCGTCGGGCAGTTGTCGCAGGCGTCGCCGAGCGAGTCGCCGTCCGAGTTCGTCTGCGTCGCGTTGGCGACCGTCGGGCAGTTATCGCAGAGATCGCCTTTTCCGTCGTGGTCGCCGTCGGCTTGGCCCGCGTTCGCGATCGCCGGGCAGTTGTCGCAGGCGTCTCCCTTGCCGTCGCCGTCCGTATCGACCTGCGAGGCGTTGCTCACCGTCGGGCAGTTGTCGCACGCGTCGCCGAGCGGGTCGCCGTCCGAGTTCGTCTGCGTCGGGTTGGCGACCGTCGGGCAGTTGTCGCAGGCGTCGCCTTTGCCGTCGCCGTCGGCGTCGGCCTGGTTCGCGTTCGCGACGGAAGGACAGTTGTCGATCGAGTTCGGGATCCCGTCGCCGTCGTCGTCGGGAGGCGGCGAGATGCGAAGGTCGTACGACCCGTACTGCATCAACGAGCCCGAGCGTGTGACCCGGACGTAGAACGTCGCCGTGCTCGTCGCCGTCCAGGTGATGAGCGACGAGGGATCGCCCGACGCCCGGTCGTTGTTCGACGCGAGCTTGCTCCCTCCGGCGTTGTAAACGTCAAGGATCGTGTCGCACCCGGACAGGAGGTTCAGGGTTTCGATCGTGTACTGGAAGCCGTTGACCGCGGGAAACGAGAACCAGTCGATGTCGGCGGTCGTGCTGCCGGAATGATCGCCCGCGTCGCGGAACAGGGTGAGGTGGATGAGCGACCCGTTCGCCGGGATCGCCTTGGCCGCGCTCTGGGTCTCGTTCGGCTCGTAGGCGTCGGGAAAGAAGTCGATCTGGCAGCCGTCCGAGAAGATCGACCTCATTCCGGCGAACTGGCCGTTCGAGACCGGCGGCGCGAACCAGCCGTCCCAGTAGTCCTCCATCGTGATCTGCGACCGGCCGGGAAGCCCCGTCGTCATCACCGCCCAGTGCATGGAGTCGGGAAGCGCGAGCGTGTCGATCGGTGTGTCGTCGACGCCGGGGGTGAAATCCGCGGTCGACGCCGAGTCGATGATGTCCCAGAGCGCGGTCTGGACCGAGACCTCGCTCGTGTCGCCGCTACATGCGTACTGCGACTCGGTTTCGAGGTCGAACCAGAGCACGACGTGACCGGGACCGAGCCCTGCATCGGTGCGCACGTAGAGGTTCGGATGGGGCAGGCTGAAGTGCTGGCGGATCGCACCGCTGAAGAAGGACGCGTGCCCCTCCTCCCACGCGAGCCGGGCGTCCTGGTTGCAGTCGGAGAGCGAGTGGCTGCCTCCCGGATTGCTCGTCGCGGAGTACGCAAAGACGGCGTAGTGCCCGAACTCGTGGAGGACGACCGAGTCATCGTAGCCGCCCGTGTCGCGCATCCCGATCGTCGTCGAGGTCGTCGCCGAGCTGCTGACGCCGCCGTTCAGCTCCCACTTGATCGTCAGCGGATGCGACGCGTCGGGCCGGGCGCCATTCAGAAACTTGAGGTAGTCGTCGCCATAGACGCCCATGTCGTACAGGTTGAACGCCTCGCCGCCGGCGTTGATCGCGGCGATCAGGGTGCCGAAGTTGACGTTCGTGGTCGACGTGTGGCCGTTGATCGTCGAGGAGGCAATCGAGTAGACGGTGCTGCCGTTGTTCTGAGTGACCTTGAGGAAGAGGTCTGTGGTCTTGGTCGAGCGCGTCAGCGCCCGGACGAAGATCTTCCGCGTGCTCGAGTCGGTGACGGTGAACGAGAACGCGCCGCTCGCGTTCGTCGCGCCGGAGCCGATGACGGCGCTCGAGGTCGCGTCGACGACCTCGATGTCGACGAAGCGCGCCGGAAGCACCGGCTCGACGCCGGTGAAGCCGGTCTGGTCCCACTCGCGGTCGCGGTACTGGATCGTCCCCGATGCCGTCCAATTCGCGGCAGCCGGGACGGCGGCGAGGAAAGCGACCGCCGCCGCGATGACGATCCGACGCATCACGGCGCCTGTCCACCCTGCTCGGCCGGGTACTCGAGGACGTCCCCGCGGAGGACCCCGGCGGGCCCAGGATGGCCGAGGGTGATGCCGACCCCTTCACGAACGGGTAAACCGCCGGCCCGCCCGGTGACGGTGAAAACGAGCATGCCGCCCCCGGTCCGCGGCTCGGTGACGTCGAGGTCGAAGATCACCGCGCGGCCGGCGGCGAGCGGGCCGAGGAGAAGGCCGGCGGACGGCCACCCGCCCGCCACAGGCAGCCCGGCGACGACCGTCGGATGGATCGCCACGGCCGACGCAGGGGGGACTGCCGCGGCGAGCTGGGCGTCGTCGAGGGCAACGACCGTCGTGACGATCAGCCGGAGGACCTTCGTCGAAGAGCCGTCGGCACCCGGCATCCACGCGTATCGGAACGAGACGCGCCCGTCGGGCTCATGGGCACACGGAGACCGGCTGGCGAGCAGAAGCGTTGCCAGTGCAAGAGATAGAAGGATCGGCCGACTTCTCAGGAGCCCACCCCAAGGCGTGACGGTTCGGATCCCGTCTTGGAGGAACTTACGGTCTCGTCATTACGCTCGCCGGACAAAGTTTTTCTACTAAGAGTATTGAAGTCTGCTGGCGGAAATCGTGCGGACTTCAGCGCCGCTCGTGCTCGCGCCGCAGCCTCTCGACGCGCGCCCTCATCGCGCACCCTTCGAGGTGGTCGTTGACGAGCCCCATCGCCTGCATGAAGGCGTAGACGGTCGTCGGCCCGACGAAGGTCCAGCCGCGGCGTTTGAGATCCTTCGAGAGGGCGACCGCCTCGGGCGGAGGCCCCGCTTTTCGGAGCGCAGCGTAGGTGATCCGCTTCGGCCGGCCGCTCAGCGGCTCGAATCGCCACACGTACGCCGCGATCGAACCGAACTCCCCCGCCAGCTCCATCGCGCGCGCGGCGTTTCCGATCGTCGATTCGATCTTGCCGCGGTGGCGGACGATCGACGCGTCGCCGAGGAGACGGCGGACGTCAGCCGCCTTGAATCGCGCGACCTTCTTCGGGTCGAACCCGGCGAATGCGCGCCGGAACGCCTCGCGCTTGCGAAGGATCGTCAGCCACGAGAGACCCGACTGGAATCCCTCGAGGCACAGCTTCTCGAAGAGCCGCCGGTCGTCGTCGACCGGATAGCCCCACTCCTCGTCGTGGTACGCGACGTAGTCCGGCGACTCGCCGCACCAGAAGCAGCGCGACACGCCGTCGTGCGACCGGATGAGACCGTCGGAAGCCATCGCAGCATGTTAACCTCGCGCCGTGGCGGCAGACGCGTTGACGCCCGCGCCGAGCGCGGCCCGTGCCCTGCTGGGCGCGCTGGCCGACGTGGCGGCGGGAGGTGCGTCCTCCGCTTCCGCACCACCGGGCATCGCCGCTTGGCTGGCCGCGCACGACCTGGCCGCGCTCGGGCGCGCCGCCTTCGGCCCGGGCGATCCGGTGCTGGCCTCGGCCCTCGCGGCGGAGGCGCTCGGCGCCGCGGCGTCGAACGCGGTTCACCTCGCGACCGCACGGACGATCGAGGGGCAATTCGAGGCGGATGGGATCGGCATGGTCCTGCTCAAGGGCGCGGCGATCGCGCCGTCGGCGTACGCGGACGCGTCCTTGCGTCCGATGACGGACGTCGACGTGTGGGTGCGCGACGACGAGATGTCCCGGGCCGTTTCCGCGCTCGGCACGCTGGGGTTCCGGCAGGTCGCCGGGCTCGAGAGCCGCCCGCCGGCGCTCCAGCGGCGATCCGGAGGCGAGCTGGTCTTCCGGGCCGAGCGCGGTCCCGGTCTCGTCGAGCTGCACTTCTCCCCGTTCCCCGGCTGGTGGATCGCACGCACCGCATCGCCCGATCTCGAGGGGCTCTGGTCTCGCAGCGTTCCCGTCGGTGCCGGGCGCCATGCGCGGCGTCTCGCCGCGGACGACGCCTGCCTGCAGACCGCCTTTCACGTCGTCGTCAATCAGTTCGGCCAGGCGCCGCTGCGCGGTCTCATGGATCTCGCCGTCCTCGCGCGCGCGTTCTCGATCGACTGGAGCGCGGTCGTGGCGCGCGCGCGCGCCTATCGCCTCACGCACGCGACCTGGATTGCGCTCGACATCGCCGAGCGCCTGATCGGCGTTCCCGGCGCGGCCGCCGCGATCGCGGCGCTCCGGCCGCCGCGGCCGCGGCGGATCGCCCTTCGTGCTTTCGCGACGCCTCGATCGGTGCTCGCACGCCGCGATCTCACGCGGGCCTCTCGCCGGCATCCCTTCATGCTCGTGCTCGTCGAACGCCGCCGCGACGCCGCGCGCCTCGTCGGGCGGACGGTCTGGCCGGAATCGTGGTGGATCGAGGCTCGGCACGGGCATGCCTCACGCCGTCTCCGGCACCTGGGCGGCCTCCTCCGTGGCGAGGTCTGACCGCGTGGAGAACATTCTCGGGATGCGGGCGGTCGCCGCCGAGCGCGTCCTCGTCAAGGAGGTCGGCGATGAAGCGGTCCTCCTCGACCTCGACACGGAAACCTACTTCGGCCTCAACGCCGCGGGCGCGCGGATCTTCACCGCCGTCACGGCGGCGCGGACGATCGGCGACGCCCTGGCCGGACTCGCCGGCGCATTCGATGCGGATCCGGCCGTCGTGCGCGACGATGCGATCGATCTCGTCCGCGCGCTCGCCCTGCGTAAGCTCCTCCGTCTCGTCGATGCGTAGCCTGCGCACGCTCGCGGCCGCGCTCCTCTTGACGCCGCTCGTCGCCGGCGCGCTGCGCGCCTTCGGGTTCCGTCGCACGCAGGAGTGGATGGCGCGCCGGCCTTCGACGCCGCCTCCCGGCCCCGGCGGGGAGACCGCCGCGGCGCGCGCACGCGAGGTCGCGCGAGCCGCCGGGCTCGCCGGCGCCCACGGACCGGTGCCTGCGAGCTGCCTGCGGCGCGCGCTCACCGCGTGGTGGCTCCTCCGCCGTGAAGGGATCCCGGTCACGATCCGCATCGGTGTCCGCCGCGAAGAAAGCGCCCTCGCGGCGCACGCCTGGATCGAGCACGACGGCGTCCCCATCGGCGACCTGCCGTCGGTCGTCGCGGGTTACGCTCCGTTCGACGCCGACTTCGCCCGGGTGCCGGACACACGTCCTTGACGATCGCGGAGAGGGCGTACGCGCGATGGGGCGAGGAGTGCGTCGAGCATCTCGACGGCGACTTCGCCGTCGTGGTGTCGGAACCGCACCGAGGCCGCACGTTCGCCGCGCGCGATCCGTTCGGGAGCAAGCCGCTCTTCTACCGCGTCTCCGCCGGCGGGATCGCGGTCGCCTCCTCCCCCGAAGCGGTCGCCGCGCAGGACGGCCTTCCGCTGACCGTCTCCGAACGGCGCATCGCCGACGTGCTGGTCGGCGCGCTCGAATGCGGCGACACGACGAGCACGCTCTTCACCGACGTCCTCCGGCTGCCCCCGGGGCATTCCCTCGTCTTCGAGCGCGGCCGGCTCGGCGTCCGGCGCTGGTGGTCGGCCGATGCGATCGGTCCGGGAGCGGCCCGGAGCGACGCGGAGCACGAGGAGGAGTTCCGGGCGCTCTTCCGCGACGCGGTGCGCCGGCGCCTGAACGGGAAGGCGGCGGTCCTGCTGTCGGGCGGGCTCGACTCCTCGGCGATCGCCGGTCTCGCGCGCCGGCCCGGCGAGATCGTGACGACCTTCTCGGCGACGTCGGATGCTCCCGGCTGCGAGGAGACGGGCGCGATCCGCACGATGCTCTCGCTTCCCGGACTCGACGGCACCTGCGTGACGCTGCGGGAGGTCGCCAAGCCAAAGGACGTGCTGCGTCGCCTTCTCTTCGATCCCCAAGATCCGTTCGACGCGACGATGGTGATCCCGGCGCTCCTCTACGACGAGGCGCGCCGTCGCGGGCTCGACGCGGTCCTGGACGGCGTCGACGGCGACGCGGTCGCGTCGATCGAGCCCTACATCGTCACGAACCTGCTCGCGCAGCGTTCGTATGCCGCCGCCTGGCGCGAGGCGCGCGGACTCGGGAGGTTCTACGGTGGCGGCACCCTGCGCATCGCCGCGGAGGCCGCGGTACGCGTGTGGGCACCTTCCGGCCTTTGGAGATGGCGACGGCCGCTCCGCATCGCGAACGCCCTGGAGGGGTCGCTCCTCTCGGACGACCTGGCGCGCGCCGCGGAAGTCGGCCCGCGCCTCGAGCATCTGTGGGCGATCCGGTCCCGTGGAGGCCACGACCCGAGACGCCGCCATGCGATCGAGGTCGGCCACCCTCAGATCCCGGCGGCGCTCGAGCGTTATCACCGCGTCGCCGCATCGGCCGGGATCGAAGCGCGGCATCCGTTCCTCGACCGGCGCCTCGTGGAATGGAGCCTCTCCATTCCCTGGGACCTGAAGCTCCGCGACGGATGGTCGAAATGGATCGTGCGCCGGGCTCTTCGCGACGTCGTGCCCGACGCGATCCGGTGGCGCCGTGGCCGGTTCGTGCGATTGGGGCCGCAATACCTGAGCGCCGCCGTCGCAGTGTTCCGCCCGGAGCTCGACGCCGAGGTCGCCTCGGGGCTCTCCGACCTCGCTCCCTACGTCGACCGCAAGCGTCTCGCCGAGGCGGCGGTGCGGTTCCGTGCGGGCGACGCCGAGGCCGGTGAGAGGATCTGGCAGGCGGTCGCTCTGAACTCCTGGCTGCGCAAAGCTCGCGCAAGAAGGTATGATCCGCCCGAGCGCGCGAACGGCCCGGCCGCTGATCACGCCTTCTCCACGTCCGGAGAGGCGGTCATTCCTCATTAAGGGGTGGACACGATGAGCCAGGAACCGTCCGCGAAGAAGCCTTACCAGGCGCCGCGACTTACCGAGTACGGCAAGCTCGCCGACCTCACGACCGGCGGGACCGGGAAAGCCAACGAGGGATCGAGCGGCCAGCGTCCCCGCCCCTGACCCGATGAGCTATCGCTTCGGGGATCTCATCCTCGCGAGCGAGTTCCCCTGCACGCAGCTTCCGGCAGTGGACGCCGCGCCAGACTGCACCTTCGTGCTCCGTAGGGGACGGGCATGGAGGCCGCATTGGGAGCAGGCGTGGCCCGCCGTGGGGGGCGAGGTCGCGCTCGTCGGTGCCCGCGAGGGCGATGCCTATCGGCTCGGTGTCCCCGGCGTGGCCGTCTTCTCGATCGATGCGACCGCGACGCGGATCGCAGGCGCGGCGGAGGGAGATGCGTCCGCCGAGACGATCGAGCACCTGCTCGTCGATCAGGTGCTGCCGCGCCTCCTCGCGCATCGAGGGCGCCTCGTCCTCCACGCGGGGGGCGTGCTCACTCCGTTCGGTGCGGTCGCCTTCATCGGCGAATCGGGAATGGGGAAGTCGACACTTTGCTCGGCGCTCGCCCGCGCCGGCCATCGTGTCCTCGGCGACGATGGTCTCGTCGTGCGGCCGCGGCCTGACGGAGCGCCCGACGTCCTGGCGACCTATCCGGGTCTCCGCCTCCTCCCGGAATCGCTCCATGAGCTCCACGGCGCCGATGTCCCGACGACACCCGTGGCGTCGGGCCGGCCGAAGCGCCGCGTTGCGATCGGGGGCGGTGCGGGTCCTGCGCCGCTTCGCGCGATCTACGCGCTCGCCGAGTCGCGCGACGTCCAGATCCACCACGTGCGCGGGGTGGACGCGATCATGACCCTCGTCACGTCGTCGTTCCATCTCCACTGGAACGATCCGGTGCGCTCGCGCGACCATTTCGAGCGCGTGGCGGCGACCGTGCACGAGGTGCCCGTGAGACGCCTCGGCTACCCGCGCGATTTCGCGGCGCTGCCCCGCGTCGTCTCCGCCGTCATCGAGGACCTGGCCGCCGCGGCGGCGTAAGATCCTCTTCTCGTGACAAGAACCGGGCTCATCGCGGCTGCCGTGGCCGTCGCTCTCGCGGCGCCGGCCCACGCGTGGGGCCCGCTCGGCCACCGCATCGTCGCCGAGTCGGCCGCGCTCCTCGTCCAGGACGATCTGCCGGAGACATGGGGCCCGCTCCTCGCGCGCCACCGGTTCGCTCTCGGCATCTACGCGTTCGTTCCCGACTCCCGCTTCCGCCACACCGACGGGCGCGGCGGCAAGCTCGAGGGGCCGACGCACTACGTCAACCTCGACGCGCCGCATTGCGCCCCGCGTGGTTCGGTGGACCGCCGCGTCGCGCAGTTCGCCGCCAGGGCCGGGGCCGATCTCCATCCGGTGACGAAGCCGGTCGGCGGGTACGTCGCCGGTGCTACGGCGGACGGTGATGTCCGCAGGATCTACCTCGGCCTGCTCGATCTCGGCCTCATGGCCCATTACTCCGGCGATGCCTCGATGCCGTACCACGCCGCGGCCGACTCGAACGGCTTCGCCGCGGGCGAGGGTGGGATCCACTACTACTTCGAGAACGATTGCGTCGATGCCTTCGAGCCCGGCCTCGCGGAGGAAGTCCTCGCCGTCGCACGCGAGAAGCGCTCCGCCTGGACCGCGGCATGGTCGGCCGCCGGCACCACGCCCGAGGCGCTCGTCGGCGCCGTCTTGAAGGACAGCCTCGCCGCCGTCGCGAAGGTGTCGGAGATCGACAAGCGCGATGCGGTCATCACGCCGTCGCGGCCGGGCGGGAAAACTCCTGCCGTGCGCAAGCCGCCCGTCGAGGGGTGCCGTTCGCTGCGGCCGATCGTCGTCGAGCGGCTCGCCAAGGGCGCGGTGCTCACCGCGATCATCTGGGAGAGCGTGCTGCCGCGCACCGGTGTCGACTTCAAGGGCGCGTCGTCGCTCCTCTTCTCCGACCTCGTCTCCGATCCCGCCTACGTTCCCCCGGACTACTGACAGAGGGGACAGCTTCCGAAACTCACTTTGGGTGAGTTTCGGAAGCTGTCCCCTCTTCTTTCATGTCGACGATCCAGCGGGAGAAGAGATCGACCGCGTCGCGGTCGACGACGGCGGTGCCGAGCGGAGGCATCTGGCTCGACGGCCGCCGCGAGCTCATCCGGTAGATGACCGCGCTCAGGTCGGGCCGCCCGGGGGCGATGCGCCGCGTCAGCTCGCCGGCGTCGGGGACGATGAAGTCGCCGGGCACGCCCATGGTCGTCGCCAGCGCGCGTGACCCGGCGCTCTCGTGGGCCAGCACCATGCCGAGTCCGGCGAGAGGCCCGCGGCCGTTGTGACAGTGCCCGCAGTTCGCCGACAGATAGCCGAGCGCCGCGCGCTCGACGGGGCTCGACGCCTTGATCGCCGGCGGATCGTCGACCCAATCGCCGCGCCGCGGAGAGACCAGCTCGAACGTATCGAGCGTCTTTAGCGTGACCATCCCCGGCTTGAGCGCCTGCGCGTGCGGCGCCAATGGGTCGCGATCGTCCGAGAGCTGGAGCATCGAGAAGCCGAGGATCGGCGACGCGCTCGAGCCGTGGCAGCTCAGGCAATCGGTGCGCGACGGGATCGAGTGACGGACACCGGGAGCGATCGCCGCGTGCTGCGGCAGCCCTTCGGCCGGCGCCAGGTAGGCCTCGGTCTGCTCGTCGTTCCACGCGTACGACGCGAAGATCCAATCGGTCTCGGTGACGCGCCAGATGAAGCGCGTTTCGACCTTGCGCCCTGCGAACGCGAACTCCTTCCAGAACCTGGTGCCGACGGGAAAGCCCCATGCATCCGGGTCCGAGACGTCGATCGTGGTGCCGTCCGGAATCCGGATCCACCGCGCTTTCGCGGCACCGTCGGTCCACAGCGGGTACTGCGGCTCGTACGGGAGGTTCCAGACGTCGATCTTCCCGCTCGCGATGTCGAGGTAGAGCCCGGTCTCCGAGAGCCGCTCGGGGGCGCGGGGGACGCCCTCGGCCTCGGCACCTCTCGCCGCGGCGGCGAGGACCGCCGCCACGACGAGACACCGGACGACCCTGCGGCTCATCGACGGCCTTCTCTCAGTGCGCCTGCGGCGGATCGACCGGTTGCGGGACCTTGTTCTTGACCGGTGGGATCGACTGCAGGTAGGCGAAGATCGCCTCGAGGTCGTCGTCGGTCGCCTTCCCGTACATCGGCCAGGGCATCGGCGGGAGAACCGGCCGCCCGATCCCCTGGTGGCGCCCGGTGCGCAGCGTGTCGAGGAACATCTTCTCGGTCCACTTGCCGAGGCCGGTCTCGGGATCGGGGGTGAGGTTCGCGGTGAAGCTCGTGCCCCACGGGCCGGAGAACGCGGTGTTCGTCACCGCTCCCGCCCATCCCCACGGGCCCGCGGGGAGGGCCGGGGCCGGCGGCATCTCGAGCTCTTGGGGGTGGCCGCTGAGCATCCGGCTCATGTCGGGCTCGGGTCCGCTCCCGCCCATCTTGAACGGCGTGTGGCAATCGTTGCAGACCATGATCCGGACGAGGTAGGCGCCGCGGGCGACGCGGTCGGCGGGGGCGCCCTCGGCCATCGCAGGGATCGGCGCGATCGTGGCGGCGGCGAGAATCAACGCGGTCACTGATCTCATCGGCTTCTCCTTTCGTTCGACAACGAAAGTACCCGCCGGAGGAGTTGCCGATTGCTCAGTGATCCTTAAACTCTTCCTAAGAATTTCCTAACTTGCTAAGGTGTCGCGGCGGCCATGGTTTCCCACGAAATCGCAGAGTTCTTCGAGGCGGGCCACTCCCTCCACATCGGGACGCGCGGCGCCGACCTCCAGCCAAGCGGCACGCGCGCCTGGGCGGTCGAGGTCTCGGCCGACCGCGCCCACATGACCGTCTTCGTCATGACCGCCGGCGCGGTGGCGCTGCGCCGCGACCTCGAGGGTCAGCCTGAGGTCGCGCTCACCTGCGGACGTGTCGACGATCACGTGACCTGGCAGGCGAAGGGCCACTGTGTCGAGGTGCGCCCGGCGCGCGTGGCGGAGCGTGAGCGCGTCACGCGGCAGGCCGAGACGTTCCGCGATCATCTGGCCACGATCGGCATCACACGCGACCTCACGGCCGGATGGCGCTACTGGCCCTGCATCGCCGTCCGCTTCAAGGTCGCCGAGCTCTTCAACCAAACCCCCGGCCCCGGCGCGGGCGAGCGCGTCAAATGAAGGCGCCGATCGCGCTCGAAACGCTCACGCCGTGCTTCCAGGGGATCATCCCCTCGTTCTTCTACACGTGCTCGAAGGCCGGCGTCCCCAACTGCGCCGTGATCAGCCACGTGGAGTACGTCGATCCCAAGCACGTCGCGCTGTCGCACCAGTTCTTCAACAAGAGCAAGCGGAACATCTCGGAGAACCCGAGCGCGATGATCCGCGTCGTCGATCCCGACGACGGACAGTGCTACGAGCTGCGCGTGCGCTACGTGCGCGCCGAGACGACGGGCCCGGTCTTCCAGTCGATGAACCTCCGCATCGAGGCGATCGCCGCGCACTCGGGGCTCAAGGGGATCTTCAAGCTCTTGGCCGCCGACATCTACGAGGTCGTCTCGGTGGTGAAGGCGCTCGACGAGGTCGGCATCCCGCGGGTGAACGACCGCAGGGCGCAGGGCGTGCTCTTCACGATGAAGGCGCTCCAGGAGTTCACCGACCGCATTCACCGCGCGACCTGTCTCGAGGGTCTCTTGGACTCGATCCTCGAGGCGCTCGAGAGCCTCTTCGGCTTCAGCCACTCGATGATCCTGCTCGTCGACGACAAGCCCGGCCGCCTCGTCACGATCGCGAGCCGCGGCTACCCCGAAGCCGGCGTCGGCGCCGAGGTCGGCGTCGGCGACGGCATCATCGGACTCGTCGCCGAGGCGCGAAAGCCGATCCGCATCTCCGGCCTCATCCGCCAGATGCTCTACGCCTACGCCGTCATGACCCGCGCGCAGCAGCAGGGCCTCTGCTCCGAGAAGCGCCGCATTCCCCTGCCCGGCCTCGCGCACCCCGAGAGCCAGCTCGGCATTCCGCTCACGGCGCGCGGCGAGCTTGCCGGCGTCCTCTGCATCGAGAGCGAGAAGCCCTACCGCTTCCACGAGGAGGACAAGATCTACCTCGAGGTCCTCGGCGGCTACCTCGCAATCGCGATCCAGAACATGCTGCTCCACCAGCGGGCCGAGGACGATGTGGAGTCCGCGGCAGCGCCGCAGGCCGCCGCACCCACCTCTCCGACGAACGGCAAGAAGCGAGAGATCGCCTACTACGCCGCCGACGAAGTGATCATGGCCGACGGCGAGTACCTCGTTCGAAGCCTGCCCGCGCGCCTCCTCTGGAAGTTCCTCACCGAGCGGCAGCGTGACGGCCGCACCGAGTTCACCAATCGCGAGCTGCGCCTCGACAAGTCGCTCGCGCTTCCCGCGTACAAGGACAACCTCGAGAGCCGCCTCATCCTCCTGCGCAAGCGTCTCAAGGAGCGGTGCCCCGAGATCCGGATCGTCCCGAGCGCGCGCGGGCGGTTCGTCGTCGATGTGGGTTGCGAGCTGAGGCTGGAAGAGCGGTAATCAAGACAGCACAATCCGGTACCGCAACCCCTCGTGCCCGCCGAACACCGCGGGCTTCGTGAATCGCTCGTAGAGCACGCCGCCGTTCCCTTCGATGACGCGCTGGCTGGCGACGTTCCAGGGATCGGTCGTCAGCTCGACGAACGGCATGCCCATCGCGCGCGCGTCGGGAAGCAGCAGCTTCAAGGCGAGCGTCGCGTAGCCGCGCCCCTGCTTCCACGGTACGACCGCGTAGCCGATGTGCCCGAGGCAGGTCGGGGGAAGGTCCGTCGTGCCGGGCTGCCAGCGGAATCCGATGCTGCCGCAGAACTCGCCGTCCCACATCCAGCGGTGGTAGCCGGGAAGCCTTGCGACCCGTGAGCCGTCCGGCAGTGTGATCGTCGTGCCCTTCGGGTCACGGTCGACGATGCTCGCCAGGAAGGCATCGGCATCGTGCGCGATGGCGGCGAGCTGCTCGTCGGCGGCGTCGCGGCCGCGCGTGTTGTCGGACGACCAGCCGCGCGTCAGCGCGTCGACGTAGCCGGGGAGGTAGTGCTTGGAGGGCCAGACGAGGTCCACGGGTTCACTTGAAGTCGATGTTGACCTCGACCTCGGACTCGGTCGGGACACCGCGCACGGTGGCGGGCTTGTAGCGCCAACGCTTCACTCCGGACAGCGCGGCTTGCTCGAAGCCGCGCCCCGGCGGTTCGACCTTCACGACGCGGACGTCGCCGACGGTGCCGTCGATCCGGATGACCGCGACGAGCCCGACGTGACCGGTGACGCCCATCAGCCGGAGGTTCGCAGGGTACGTGGGCGGAGGTGCCGCGATGCGCTGCGGCAGCACGTCGACCGCCGGGCCGCCGAGCTTGGCCGCCGTCGCTTCGGTCGGCGCCGTCTCGAGCGTCTCGACCGTGGGCTCCGGCGGCGCCGCGGGCGGAGTCAACGACGCGAGCACGGCCGTGCCCTCGAGATACGGAAGCGCCGCGGAGGTTCCGTCCTTGACGTTGTCGATCGCTTCGATCTGCAGGAACGTGCCGACGTCGCCGGACCACCACGAGCCGGCGCGGCGGTAGACCGTCGCGACGATTCCGCATGCCGGATCGACCCAGACGAACCCGTCGGGCGCAGGGATGTTGCCGTCCTGGTCGGGCTTCCGCTCGGGAGAAATAGTCGGGGTGCCGAGGCGATGGATGGCGTCCTGGAGCGCGTCTTCGGTCGACGGCAGCGAGGCCCTGAGCACCGAGATCTTCGCCTCCGGCTTCTTGTCGATCCGGTGGTCGTACTCGACGTAGATCGCGCGCCCCTTGAGGACGTAGTCGACCACCGTCGCGTCGGGGCGTCCGGGCCGCGCGAGGTTCGTAATAATCGGCTCCCGTCCGAAGCGCGTCCGCACGTAGCTGAGCGGCGAGCCTACGGTCAACGACTCGATGTCGTACCGCGAGCAGCTCGGCGCCGCGGCACGAATCTCACCGGCCCCCGCGGCGAGCGCCGCGACCGCGGCAAGGCATCTCAGGGCGTGAAAAGCGGTCGGCATCGCAACACCGTACCCCGGGGACGGCGTTCCGGCTAGAGGGGGAATTGCGCCCCTGCGGGCCGAAGACGCGGTGTTAGGCTCTCCGGTCGCAGGAGATCGCGCCATGAAGAATCGGAGACGGATCGCTCTCGTGGTTTTCCTCGGGGTCCTTTCCGGTCTCGCGGCCGCCTTGGCCGGCGACCGGCCGGACGGCCTCGGCCTCGCGACGCGATCGGTCGTCTTCGCGCGGCACGGCGTCGTAGCCGCCGCCCATCCCCTCGCCGTGCAAGCCGGGATCGACATCATGAAGAAAGGGGGCAACGCGGTCGATGCGGCGATCGCGGTCAACGCGGCGCTCGGATTCCTCGAGCCGTGCTCCTCGGGGATCGGGGGCGACGTCTTCGTCATGGTGTGGGACGCGAAGACGAAGAAGCTCTACGCGCTGAACGGCTCCGGCCGCGCTCCCGCGGCGCTGACCGCGGACAAAGTGAAGGCCGAGGCCGACGGCACGATCCCGACCTACTCGCCGTACGCGTGGACGGTGCCGGGCGCGGTGCGCGGCTGGTTCGACCTCCACGAGCGGTTCGGCAAGTTGCCGATGAAGGACCTGCTCGCGCCGGCGATCGCGATGGCGCGCGAGGGCGAGCCGGTGCCGCAGGTCATCGCGGGCGCATGGGAGCGCTCGGTGCGCCTCTTCAAGGACAAGCCGGGGTTCGCCGACGTCTTCATGCCTGGCGGCCGCGCGCCGAGGGAGGGCGAGATCTTCAAGAACCCCGCGCTCGCGAAGGCGTACGAGCTGCTCGCGAAGGACGGCGCCGACGCGTTCTACAAGGGGCCGATCGGCGCGTCGCTCGTCGCGTTCTCGAAGGCGAACGGCGGCTTCTTCGAAGCGTCGGACCTCGCGGCGCACACGTCCGAGTGGGTCGAGCCGATCGGCACGACGTATCGCGGCGTGACGCTGTGGGAAGTGCCGCCGAACGACCAGGGGTTGGCGGCGCTCGAGATGCTCAACATGCTCGAAGGGTCGAATCTCGCCGCGATGGGACGCGAGAGCGCCGACTTCTGGCACCTCATGGTCGAGACGAAGAAGATCGCGTTCGAGGATCGCGCCAGGTATTACGCCGACCCGAAGTTCGCGAAGGTGCCGGTCAAGGGGCTGCTCTCGAAGACGTACGCCGCGCAGCGCGCGAAGCTCGTCGACATGAAGCGCGCCCTCCCCCGCATCGACGCCGGCAACCCCGCTCTGGAAGACGGCGACACGACCTACTTCGCGGTCGCCGACGGCGACGGGAACATGGTCTCGATGATCCAGAGCAACTACACCGGCTTCGGCTCCGGCTACTGCGTCGCCGACTGGGGTTTCGGCATTCAGGACCGCGGCGCGCTGTTCAGCCTGAAGCCCGACTCCCCCAATCGCCTCGAAGGGGGCAAGCGCCCGTTCCACACGATCATCCCCGCGATGCTCACGAGAGACGGTGCCCCGTGGGTCGCCTTCGGGGTGATGGGCGGCGACATGCAGCCCCAGGGGCACGTCCAGATCGTCGTCGACCTCGTCGACTTCGGGATGAACCTGCAAGAGGCCGGCGATGCACCGCGCTACTACCACACCGGCTCGTCCGAACCCACGGGCACCCTGATGACGACCGGCGGGATCTTGTACCTCGAGAGCGGCGTCTCTCCGGACATCCGGCGTGAGCTGGGGCGGCGCGGGCATCGCATCCAGGAGATCAACCCGGTCGCCTACGGCGGCTACCAGGCGGTGTCCCGCGATCCCGTGACCGGCGTGCTCTCGGCGGCCAGCGAGTCGCGCAAGGACGGCTGCGCGATGGGCTACTGAGGAAATAAGGGGACAGCTACCGAATTAAGAAAGGGGACAGTCACCAAATTCTTCTTACACGCGTACTGCGTAAGAAGAATTCGGTGACTGTCCCCTTCACTTCCTCAGGGCTCGCGGCCCTGTGACAAGACGATGACGACGGTCCGTGCAGCCGCGCACCGGACTATGATCCGCGGCACACACGACACCGCGCGACTGATCGAGCCTGATCGCCCATCGGTAGGACGAACGGAGTTCCACCGGCCGGCGCGGTGACGGGCACGGATGACCTCCGTGCAAGGAGGCTTGGGATGGGTCACCGAAAGAAATGGAGTCTAGCGTTCGGGATCGTCGTCTTGCTCAACGCACGATCGCGTGCCGGCTCCCTCGACGCACCTACGAACTTGGTCGCCAGCGGCGCGTTTACGGGAGCGGCAGCGGCGTCGGTCATATTGACTTGGAACGACACCGCAACTGGGGACGCCGGCTTCGTCGTCGAAGGGAGCTCGGACGGTGGTCATAGCTGGAGCCCCTTTTCTTACACACCGGAGAATTACATCAAGCTTCATTCCGGAAGCAATTCAGAAGCGATCGGGGGAGGTATGAACTTGCCCCCGGGAGCAACACTTTTATTTCGCGTCGCCGCAACCCATCCCACGCTCGGCCAGTCGGCCTACTCCAACGAGGTCTCGGTGACGATGCCGGCGTTTCCGACTTGTTCGGACAGCTTCGCCTTGTCGCCAGCCCCTCACATGAAGGCGCATGTCGGATTCCCGCTCGATTTGACGGAGAACATCAATCGTCCTGACTCGTGTTATGCCGGCAACTCGTATTGCGTCCAGAGCGGGCCTACGGGGCTCGGAATCGACTTCAGCGGCGGCCTCGTGACATGGACGCCGACGCAGACCCAGACCGGCACCTTCACTGTGACGCTGGGTTTCGGAATCGGGGACGGGGCTCACCACTGCACGTCGACGGTGGCGACAACGACGTTCGATGTCGACGTCGATCCGATGGCGACGCTCACTCAACCGTTGTTCCGCGACTACAGGAGCGAGACTCAGCAAGTTCTTTTGAACGGCAGCTACATGCCCGATGGCTTCGCCTTCGGCACCTATCAGTTCTTTTCTGCGCCGCTCTGCGTGGCGTCGGGGGCCAACGTTCCCGATATGGTCGTCTCGCCGCTATCGACCGGTACGATCATCTCCCCGCCGCCGTTGGCCACGTGGGACATTTCTTCACTGCCGAACGGCAGTCGCCGCGTCCTGACGATGATCACCCAGACGCACGCAGGCGCCAATGCGGGATTCTATGATCCCGTGATCATCGATCGGAGCTCATACAACACCTCTTGGCCGAAACGGCTTCCGCTCGGCTCGCCGAGAGGTGCTTTGGCCGTGAACCTCGACGTCGACAACTCGTCGGCCGAGATCATCGCGAATTCGCGAGATCCGATGGCGGGCGGGCCGTATTGTTGGGAGCTCACCGGTGCCCTCCGATGGCAAGCGGCCGGCGCGAACGAGCTGACCAATTCGGAAGTGGCGGTAGGAAACGTCGACGGGTCGGGTAAGGACGATGTTGTCACCGTCTCGGTGCATCACTTGCGCGTTCTGGATGGTAACAACGGCACTGTGGTCGCCAACGCTGACGTGACCTATCCGAGCACGTTCCTCTCGGGCGCCTCACTCGGCGATCTGAACGGCGACGGCCTCATGGAAATCCTGGTGAACGTCGGGGACGGGACGAATGCAGCATCGACGTACGTCTACAAGTACGATGCCACGGCACCCGGACATCTCTCACTTCTGTCCGGCTGGCCGAAGGTGCTCCCGTCGGCATCCGCGAACGCGCCTCCTGCTGTCGCCGATCTCAACGCAGACGGAAAGCCGGATATCATCGTCGACAATCGGACCTATCTCGTCATCTTTAAGAATTCCTACCCTAGCTTCAAGGTCTTGCAGAGTGCTCTTCCGGCCAACTACGACCCGTCAACCCACAACGTGAATGGGGGAGCGTTCTTGATGGCGCAACCTGCCGTGGCCGATCTGGACGCAAACGGCGGAACGCCTGAGATCGTAGTCGGTGCCGTCGTATACGACAATAATGGCGCCTTGCTGCGTTGTCTCGGTGACACGGCGTGCACACAAACGAACCCTCTGCCGAACTCCCACGGGTTCAACGCGGCAATCGGGGAGTTCGATCATTCCTCGAATGGTCTTGAAGTCGTACTCGGCCAGTACGTCTTTGCGGGACCGACCGGCATTCTTCTTCGAACGCTCCCCCTCCTCTCGAACAATCCGGCGTCGATCGTCGACGGCGGTGTCGACGGAGCGCAACAGCCACGCACCTACGCGGTGATGGGAACGGGTTCCGATCAATGCGGAGCAGGGATTACGGCCTACCGTTCCGACGGGACGGTGGACACGGACGACTACCCTAAGGCTCTTTACGGGATCACGGGAGGCGGGAGCATTCCTCAAGTAGGTGACTTCGACGGTGACGGAACAGAGGACGCCCTCGTCGAAGTGACCGACTCCTCGTACGGCGCCATCGTCGCGGTCTATCGGAACCAGCCCGAATTCACGTTCAACCCCGACAACAATCCGTGGCCCATGTCCGGCCACGACCCGCAACGCACCGGAAACTACGCGTGCCTGCAACAACGGCACGCATGCACGAGCGCGGGGCAGTGTTGCAGCGCGAACTGCAATTCCGGAACATGTCGGTGATCTGAGATCAGCCGGGCGCCGCCGGCCGATTCAGGACGGCGGCGCCCGTCAGTGTCTCTGAAGCGCTTGCGCGCGCGCCTGGGCCTGCGCGGCTTCCTGCGTGTGGCCGAGCCTCTCCTGGATCGCCGCGATGAGCGAATAGATCTCCGGCGACTCGCCCATCTGCATGAGCCCGGTTTGCGCGAGGCGGAGCGCTTCGTCGAGGTTCGTGCCCATCCGCATGTAGGCCTCGGCGAGGAGCACCGGAGGCCGCGGATCCTGGGGCGCGATACGGGCGAGCGCGCGGTAGGCGTTCGCCGCGGCGTCGAAGCGCTGGCGATTGAAGCTGAGCATCCCGAGGTTCATGTAGGCGTCGAAGCTCGACGGCGAGATCTGGGTCTCGGCTTCGTAGGCGGCGATCGCCTTGTCGGCGTCGTGCTGCTTTTCGTAGATTTGCGCCAGGTTGAAGTGGAGCTGCGGCTCGCGTGGCGTCAGCGCGATCGCCGACTCGAGATCGGCGCGCGCGAGATCGAGCCGGTCGGCGCCGAAGTAGGTCTCGGCCCGCGCGGCGAGGAGGCGGGAGCGTGTCGCCGGGTCCTGGGTCGTCGCGAGCGACGCCTCGAGCGGCGCGACGGCGCGCGCGAAGTAACGGTCGGCGTCCGCGGTGCGATGCATCGCGCGGTAGAGGGTCGAGAGCTTCGCCAGCGTGAGCGTGTCGCTCTCGTCGTTCTTCAAGGCCTTGAGGTACCAGCGCTCGGCCTCGTCGAGCTTGCCCTTCCCCTGATACGACCACCCGAGCATCGCAAGGCTCATCGTGTGGTCGGGCTTGAGTGCCAACGCCTTGAAGAGCTGATCCTGCGCCTGGTCGTAGAGGCCGAGCTGGGCGAACGACGCGCCGGCGACGTAGTGGGCCTCGACGATGTTCGGATCGCTCTGCGTCACCGGGAGGATCCCCTGGAGCGCGCGCTGGTAGTCCTTCGCCGCGAACGCCTTGAGTCCGGCCGCCACCGCCGCGACGACGTCGAGCTTGTCCTTCGGGTCGATCTTGAGGCTCTCCCCGGTCGCCTGCGCGGTCGAGCCCAGATAGCCGAGCGAGCGCAGGCGCTGCTCCGTGTCGGCATCCATCGGCTGCGCAGACGACGTATCGCTCTGCGCCGACGCGCTCGCGATCCCCTGCATCTGCTCCTTGAGATCCGAGGCAACCTCGGCCTTGTCCTGGATGAGGTTGCGCTTCTGCGCCGGGTCGGCGGTGTTGTCGTACAGCTCGGGCTTGGGCGCGTCGATCATCTCGTACTTCCGCTGGGTGAGCGCGGCGAGCGGGCTCCAGCCGTAGTGGATCTTCGCGTACAGGCTCTCGCTGTACGCCGGCCGGTCGTCGCCTTCGCGCCCGGAGATGAGCGGAACGAGGCTCGCCCCCTGCATCCCCTGCGGCGCCTGGATCCCGAGGAGGTCGAGGATCGTCGGCGCGAGGTCGACGTGGCGGACGACGCCCGGAATCCTGGCGGCCCGTCCTCCCGGCAGGCGCATGAGGAGGGGCACGTGAAGGGTCGACCGGTAGAGGAACATGGCGTGCGTGAGCTCGCCGTGGTCGCCGAGCCCCTCGCCGTGGTCGCCGGTCACCACGACGACGCTCCTGTCGAGGATGCCCGCGTCGCGCAGCTTCCCGAGCAGGCGCTCGATCGACCGGTCCATGTAGGCGATCTCGCCGTCGTAGCGGTTCGCGGCGTACGACGTGAAGAACGGCTCCGGCGGCGCGTACGGCTCGTGAGGATCGTAGAAGTGGACCCAGAGGAAGAACGGGCCCTTCGTGTGCTCGGGGAGCCACCGCTCGACCTCCGCCTCGGTATCTTCGGCCTTCCGCTGGATCTCGTCCCGATTCGCTTCGGCGAAGGCGTTGAACTTGTCGAAGTAGAGATCGAAGCCGCGCCCCAGGCCGAAGCGCCCGTCGAGCACGAACGCGGAGACGAACGCCGCCGTCGCGTAGCCGCGTCCCTTGAGGACCTCCGCCAAGGTCGGGATCTTCGCGTCGACCTTGTAGCCTTCGTTGTCGCGGACGCCGTGCGCGATCGGAAGGCGCCCCGTGAGGATCGACGTATGCGACGGCAGCGTGAGCGGCACGTGCGCGATCGCGTTCTCGAACACCAGGCTCTCGGCGGCGAGGCGGTCGAGCCCGGGCGTCCGAACGCCTTGGTAGCCGTACATCGGCAAGTGGTCGGCGCGCGTCGTGTCGAGCGTGATGAGGATGACGCTGTCGCCCGCGAGTGATCCCGGCGTGAGGCGCGGTCCCGAACGGAACTTCGAGAAGCCCGCCCATCCTACGGCCGCGAGGACGACGAGAACGGCGACGAGCGCGATCGCGCTACGGCCTTTCCGGTGTTGAGCGCTCCCGTCAGGGGCTTTCGTGGCCGGCCCAGCAGGCGGAGAGGGCAGCCGACTCTTCTTGGTCTTCTTTCCCATCGGGCGACGGACGAGTCTAACAGCGACTGCGCTACGATGCCCCCATGACGCCTTCGGCTTTCGTCGAGCGGCTCGGCCGCGTGCGCGCGACGGCCATCCTGCGGACGTCTCTCGCCGACGCCGCCGCTCCCGCGATGGAGGCGGCGATCCGCGGCGGCTTCCGCCTCGTGGAGTTCACGCTCAGCGTGCCGAAGGCGATCGAGCAGATCGAGGCCTTCGCCCGTCGCGACGACCTCGTCGTCGGCGCCGGAACGGTGCTCACGACCGCCGAGGCCAAGGACGCGGTGCGCGCCGGGGCGCGCTTCCTCGTCTCGCCGATCGTCGACGAGGCGATCATCGACGAGGCTCGGGCGCTCGGCGTGGCGATGCTGCCCGGGTGCCACACCCCGACCGAGATGATGCGCGCTCACCGCGCCGGGGCGACGCTCCAGAAGCTCTTCCCCGTACCCGCCTCCGGTCCCGACTACGTCCGCGCGTGCCTCGGGCCGATGCCGTTCCTCAAGATCGTCCCGACGAGCGGAGTCGATGCGTCGAATGCCGCCGCGTGGCTCGCCGCCGGCTGCTACGCCGTGGGATTCGTCGGCTCGTTGTTCGATCCGACTGCGCTCGCGCAAGGACGCTTCGATCTCATTGAAGAACGTGCGCGTCAGTGCGTTGCGGCGGTGGGCAGCGGTTCCAAGATCTCGCAATAACGAAGGGTTCAAAGTTCAGCGTTGAGCGGTTCAGTCTGAACGCTGAGCGGCTGAACGTCTGAAGGCTGAAGCCCCGGATCCTTCCGCCACCACGAGCCATCTCCCCAAGAAAGAAAAAGCCCGGGCCGGCTTGCGCCGACCCGGGCTGGTGAATCAGGTGAAACGACGGGCTAGGGCGTGGGTTCGACCGCCAAGATCTGGTACTCCCACGAGTTCAATCCCGCCGCGTTCACGTCGGTGAACGAGAGGCTCGTGGTCGTCCCGATCTGCACCCAGTCCTGCCACGACTGAATCGGCCGCCGCCAGATCGTGTATCCGTTGGCCGGCGCCGTGCCGTCGTCGAACACCGGTGCGGTCCACTGGAGCTTGACCTGACCACCGACGAGCGACAGGTTGACGGAGTTCAGCTTGAGCGCACGCCCATTGTTGATCTCGTTACCGAGGCACGCACCGACGTTGCAAGCGTTGTCGGTGTGGCTCGGGTTGGCGAAGATCCCGTCGGCGACTGCGAACGACGCGCCCACGGTCTTGGTGTTCTGACCGCAGTTCGAGTCGATCTCCTCCGACGAGCAGAGGCGGTGCTTGCAGAGGTTGAGGGCCAGCGCCATCAGCTGATCCTCGTCCTTGTCGCAGTTGCTCTGGCCGCCGCCGGGCGACAGCACAGCGCAGACCTGCGCAGCGGTGGAGATGCCGGAGAACGTGGCGGAGATGCTGGCCACGCACTGGGCATCGGCGTCACTGATCGAGTCGCTGCCGTGGTTCCCGTTGCCGCAGAGCTTCTTGTAGTAGCCCTTCGTCTTGGGATCCGGCGAGGTCGGGCAGCTCGCGCCGCCGACGCAGGTACCGGCCTGGCAGGAATCGCCCGAGGTGTTCGGGTTGCCGTCATCGCACGACGTGCCGTCCGGAGCGTTCGGGTTGGAGCAGGCGCCCGAGGCCGGGTTGCAGCTACCGGCCACGTGGCACTGATCCGACGCCGAGCAGACGACCGGGGCACCGCCGTGGCAGGAGCCGCCACCGCAGGTGTCGCCGACCGTGCACAGGTTACCGTCGTCGCAAGGAGCGGTGTTGTTCGTGTAGACGCAGCCCGAAGCCGGGTTGCAGGAGTCGTCCGTGCAGGCGTTGCCGTCGTTGCAAACGACCGGCGCACCGCTGTGGCACGAACCGCCGCCGCAGACATCGCCCGTGGTGCAGGCGTTGCCGTCGCTGCACGGCGCGGTGTTGTTGGTGTGGACGCAGCCCGAAGCCGGGTTGCAGGAGTCGTCCGTGCACGGGTTGCCGTCGTCGCAGTTGACGGCGCCGCCGCCGTGGCACGAGCCGCCGCTGCAGGTATCGCCGGAGGTGCAGGCGTTACCGTCGTCGCACGCCGCGGTGTTGTTCGTGTAGACGCAGCCCGAAGCCGGGTTGCAGGAGTCGTCGGTGCACGCGTTGCCGTCGTTGCAGGTCACAGGCGTGTTGACGCAGCCGGTGGCCGGGTTGCAGGAGTCGGTCGTGCACGCGTTGCCGTCGTTGCAGTTGATCGGCGTGTAGACGCAGCCGCTCGCCGGGTTGCACGAGTCGCTGGTGCAGGCGTTACCGTCATCGCAGGTGATCGGCGTGTGCGTGCAGCCGGTCGCCGGATCGCACGCGTCGAGGGTGCACGCGTTGCCGTCGTCGCAGTCGGTCGGAGTACCCGGCTGGCAGACGTTCTGGTCGTCGCAGGTGTCGCCGGTGGTGCAGGCGTTACCGTCGTCGCACGGCCCGAGGTTCGAGAAGTTCGAGCACGCGCAGTTGTTGAACTCGTCCGCGAAGTCATCCGTACAGGGGTTGTGGTCGTCGCAGACGCTCTGACCGGCGCAGTTTCCCGCACCGTCGCACTGGTCGTTCAGCGTGCAATTGAAGAAGTCGTTGCACGCCGTCCCCGCCGGAGCCGGCGGGAAGACGCAACCCTGGATCGGGTCGCAGAAGTCGCTGGTACAGGCGTTACCGTCGTCGCACTGCGTGCCCGGGGTCGGATCGTTGACGCAGCCCGTGGGCAGCGAGGAGACGCACGAGTCCGCCGTGCAGACGTTGTTGTCGTCGCAGTTACGCGGGGTGTCAACGCACGCACCAGCTTGACAGACGCCGCCCAGGAAGCAGTGGTCGGTGATGCAGCCGTTGGCGTCGCACGCCAACGTCGTGCAGTTGTCGTTCTCGGAGGTCGTGAACGACGTCGTGGACGAGTCGTTGGCCGAGTTCGGATCGGTCGACTCGGTGCTCACGGTGGCGGTGTTGTCGATCTGCACGCCGCCGCCGATGCAATCAGCGACCTGGACGGTCAACTGATAGGTCACGGAAGCGCCGGGCGCGAGCGACAGCGTGGTGCAGTTCACCGGCGCGTCGGAGGTACCCGGATCCGGGAGCGAAAGACAAGCGGTGTTGTTGCCGCCGAAGCCGTCGTCCACGGTCAAGCCGAGGTAACGCAGGTTCGCCGACAGGTCGTCGTTCAGGGTCACGCTCTGGGCGATGTCGCTGCCCACGTTCGTGAGGACGATCGTGTAGGTGGCCTGGCCGCTCGTCGCGATCGGGCCGGCCGGGCCGGTCTTCGAGATCGAGACGTCGGTCGTGGTGGTTCCGGGACCGGCCGCGGGCACCGGGCCGCAGTTCAGCGTGATCGCGCCGGCATACGGAGCCGGGAACGGACCCGGGACCGCGACGCCGGAAGCGGCGAACGGATAGAAGCAGAGATCGAAGGAGCCGGTGTACGTCGCGCGCCAGTGCTGGAAGAACGACGTGACATCCGGAGCCTCGGAGATCAGGTTGTTCGCCACGGAAACCGGACCGTTGTTGCGGATCGTCGCGTTCGTCGTGAAGACGAAGTTGCTGATCCCGGCACCGTTGGCGTCGTAGATGATGATCTGCGGAATCGACGGACCGGCCGCCGGCGAGAACGTCGTGCGATCGGGGTTCGAGTCGCCGAACCACACGATGTCGTCGCCCTTGTGCGCGAACATGCGGTAGCAGTCGCTGTCCGTTCCGTTGAAGAACGTGCCGCGGATGTAACCGCCATTCGTGACCGGGTCGTCGAACAGACCGTCAGCCGGCCAGCCGTACGTGATGTCCCAACCTTCGCCGTTCTCTTGCTGCGCCTGTGCGATCGGCGGCTCGACGACGGCATAGAGGTGGTACTGGTCGACGACGAACGAGCTGGTCTTGCTGACGCGGGCGTAGGTGTTGCCGCCCGCGACGTTCTTCGCACCCGCGATGACCGGCGAGAACGAGCCGTACATCGAGTGGCCGTCGTCGTCGTCGAATCCGAGGGTGTCGGTGTCGGTCGTGATGCGCATGCGCAGATCCATGTCGTTGGCGCTCGGAGCCGCCGCGGTCGCATAGATCTTGGATCCCGGAGCCACGCTGCCGAGGTTCCAGAAATCGACGTCACCTTCGTTGTTGTCGCGGCCGCAGGTGCCGGCCGCGCAAACGCCGCCCGTGCCGCACTGCGTGCTCGCGGTACAGGGGTTACCCGCGAGGGTGCCGGAGGTGCAAACGCCGCAACCGCCGCTGGTGGCACAGGTGCCGCCGCCGGCGCACTGCGCGCTCGCGGTACAAACGGTGCCCGGGGACGAGCCGCCGACGCAGCGCGGAACGCACGCGTTGCCGACGTTCGGACCGGTCTGGCAGACGGAGTCGGGGAAGCAGAGGCCCGGAGCGCCGCCGCAGTTGATCGGCTGGCTCGGCGAGCCGGCGACCGCCGTGGTGACCTGGCACGCGACGCCCGGCGTGGAGCCGAGGACGCAGTGATAGGCCGGAGCGGTCGTGATGTAGCCTTCCTGCGTGCCGCAGTACGCCGCCGTGTACGGCGTCGCCGTCGCCGGCGTGTCGTTCGGCTCGACTTCGTCGTAGCAGGGCGTCGCTTCGATACCGAACGTGCCGCCGCCGTTGCCGGAGGCGCCGTCGTCGAAGAAGACGTAGATCTGCTGATTCGCGGTGAGGCTGAGGCAATGGAGCTCTTCACCGCGGTTGTTCGCGAGACCGGTCGAGGTGGTCAGACCGTTCGCCGTGATGCGGTTCGCGCCCGCGAGACAGCTCACGGTACCGCCGCCGCCCGGGCAGCTGTTCGACGCGTAGATGACCGGGTCCTGACCGGCGAGATCGTTCGTCGGGCTCATCGTGACCCAGCGAATCGAGTACTTGCCGTCGGCCGGAGCCGTGAACGTGTAGACCACGTCGCGGCCCGGAGCGGTCGTCGGGTTGTTCGTGCCGGCCTCACCGCCGTAGCACGCCGCCGTCGCCGGGGTCTGGTAGTCGTCGTTCGCCGCGGCGGTCGTGCCGGCGACGATCTGGCCGAGCGGAAGAGCGACCGCACCGGCGCACGTGTCGTTGGAGGGAGCGTTCGAGCGCTGCACCTGAACGGCGTACGCGCCGTGCGAGGCCGACATCGTCGCGTTCGGGAGCCAGTGGCCCGCGATGACGTAGTACGTCGTGCCCGCGTTCAGGATGAGCGAGACCTTCGAAGGATCGATCGAGGCGGTGCGGCAGCTCGGCTCGGAGTCCTGGCACGCGAGGCTGGTGAACGTACCGCCGCAAGTGCCGTCCGAGGACGAGACGACCTCGAGAACCGTGTCGTCGACCGTTTCACCGGTCGCGAGACCGGGGCACGTGGTGAACGTGTAGAGGGTGGTGAGCGACGGCGTGAACGAGTACCACACCGTGTAGTCGGTGCCGTCCGCGTTGCACGAAGCCGGGAACAACCCGTTGTCGTCCGAGCCCTGCGGGGTCGCGCTGGAGCCGTCGGACGTCGCGCTCACGATGGGGTACGGCCCGTCGGGAATGATGATCGCGCCCGGACAATCGTCGTTCACAGGCGCGTTCGGCGACCCCGGCGTGCGCTTGGCGGACAGCGTGATCTCGCTGCTGCCGGTGGCGCTGTCGGTCGCGCGGACGTGCAGTGCCTTCGAACTCGTCGCGGGCCCGACCTTCGTACCTGATGCGAAGGCCGATCCGACGAATCCGACCATCGCCACGGCCAGCGCCACGGCGATCCAACGGCGGGACCGCGTCCCGCCGTTGGTACAGCGTTTAGTGCTCAGCGGACTTGGTGACATGAACGCACCCTCCTAGCCGGCCAAGGCTCGTCGCCCGGACGAACCGAAAGACGTGCCAGACCTCCCCCGGCACGTGCACTCGAAGCTTTGGGATAGCGGATCGTAATTCCGTGCCCCCAATCGCAAAAATAGTCGCGAGACACTTACGAAGAAGAGGCCTCGCAGTCAAGCCGTTTCTGATGTTTCGCTCATGAGAACCCGGTCGAACCGGCCGAGAGCGCACCCGACGCTTTGCATAGGCGTCGGGATTGTCGGTATACATGACCCAGACACATCCGCGTATAGGTCATGCACGCTCGAGCAGGACCATTCCCGACATTCGACGGAACTCCTCGCGCTTCGAGCGCGGGATCAGCGGCCCGATGAAGTTCCAGAACCAGGCTCCCCGCGGCGTCCGATGGAGGCGGATGGCTTCGTCCCAGAGCGAGTTGAACGACGCTTCCTTCCAGCCGTAGCGCGCGAAGTACGCGGTGCCTTCCGGCGGCGCGAAGACGAACGGCGCGCCGGCGGCCGCGAGGTGCGGTTGCCATCGCTTGTTGAGCATCTTGAGAAGCTTGGGAGCCGCGAGATCGATGACCCACCAGCGCAGTCCGGGCGTAGCGGCGAGCGCGGACGCCAAGTCCGCAACTTGTGGTGGCGGGAGGTAGATCAGCAGCCCCTCGGCGACGGCGAGCGCCGGTGGCCCCGCGGCGACGCGCTCGAGCACCCGCGCGCGCTCGTCCGGGGAGCGAAGATCGGCTGGAACGAACTCGACCTCGCAGATCGGCTTGGCCTGACCGATTCCGGAGCGGAGGTAGTCGATCATCGGCGGCAGGTCGACGTGCAGCCACCGCAGGGACGGCGGGAGCGGCAGGCGGAACGGGCGTACGTCGAGACCGGCCGCCAGGTTCACCACGGTACGGATCCCGTCCCGCTCGATCAGGCTCAGGATGATCTCGTCCATGACCGCCGTGCGCACGATCATCGGCCAGGCGGAGGCGCGGCCCTTGGGAAGGAGCTTGACGATCTCCTCCCCCCGGGTTCCCCCGAGAAGGCGCGCGAACGGGTCGCGGAAGAGGGCATCCGGCCGCTCGGATTCCATCGCGCGGTAGATCGCCACCCAGAGCGCGGTGTCGGAGACGTTGCGAAGGGGATCTTCGGGCTTGCTCATCCGGCGGAGTCTACCGCGCTAGACTCGACGTCATGCCGCTGATCCTTGCCGCACTTCTGGGGCTGGGCGGCTGGGTCGTCCCGTGGCAGCGCGACGCGGGGCTCGCCAGCCTCGACCGCGCCGGCGGGGCCGTCGGCGACGTCTTCCTCTTCGCGGCCCGTCTCGACGGCGAGGGGCGCCCCGTGCTCGACGGCGACCCTGCCACGTGGACCGACGCCGTGCGCCGCGGCCACGCCGCCAAGGCCAAGGTCTGGCTGACCGTGGTCAACGACCGTGTCGCGTCCGACGGTCCGCCGGCGCTCAAGGACGCCGACATCGTCCATCGGATCCTGGCGGAGCCTGCGGAGCGAGCGCGTCATGTCGCCGGGATCGCGGCCCTCGCGCAGAGCCTCGCCGTCGACGGCGTCGACGTCGATTACGAAAACCTCCCCGCCGAGGAGCGGGACGCCTTCTCCGCCTTCGCCGGAGATCTGGCGTCGGCGCTCAAGGCCCACGGGATGGCGCTGTCCGTCACGGTCCAGCCCAAGCGCGGGGAGACGAGCGCGCGCGGGCCCGGGGCCATGGACTGGCCGCGCCTCTGCCGGACGGCCGATCGGGTGCAGGTCATGCTCTACAACGAGCACAACGCGTCGACCGAGCCGGGTCCGATCGCGGGCCCCGCATGGATCGGAGAGGTCATCGACTACGGGCTCGGGTCCTGTCCCGTCGCCAAGCTCGTCCCCGTGCTCAAGGTGTCGGGGATGGACTGGGGCCCGAGCCGCGCGGAATGGAAGTCGTTCGCGGAGGTCGCCGCGACGCGGGCCGCGACCGGTGCGCGCCTGCGCCGCGAGCGGAGCTCACGCGTGCCGTGGCTCGTCTACGAGGGGCCGGACGGCCGGCACGTCGTCTACTTCGAGGACGCGCGCAGCCTCGAGGCGAAGGCGTCGTTGCTGGCGGCGCGGGGGATCGGAAGCGTCGTGCTTTGGTCCCTCGGGAGCGAGGATCCCGAGGCGGTTCCGCGTGTCGCCGGGGTCGCGCGCCGGACGTCTCAGAAGCGATAGCCGAACGACGCCGTGAGCGCCGCGCGGCGGTAGTTCGGGGTCTCGCTGTATTCGGCGGTCAGCTCGGAACGCCACCGCGAGGCCCAATCCTGCGTCCACGCGACACGGGCCTCCCCGACCAGGCGCACGGAGCTGGTGTCGTCGCGCGAGGGGCCGAGGCCGGCTTCGGCCTCGAGGCCCGCGCCGGACGGAAACGACCGGCCGTAGCGCGCGATGCCCAGGAGCGTGACGAGCCCCGACGGGGCGTAGTAGAGCGGCGACGTCGTCTGGGACTCGCCGGCGTCGAAGCGGCCTCCCAGGGAGATCCTGCGGTCCCGTGCGAGCGAGACGGTCGCGTCGGCCCAGCCGTACACGATCGAGTTCCCGTCGGTCAGGCTCCCGTACGAGAGGCGAGCCCGGGCGCGCCAGATGCGGCCGATGGCGTCGTACGCGAGGTCGCAGCCTCGCGACTGGACCCCGTCGCGGATGGCGCCCACCGTGTCGACGTCGGTCACCCCGCAGGCCACGCCAAAGCGCTGGCCGTCGACAGTCGCCCGCAGCGTCGCCTGCCCCGAGAGCGTGTGGATGCCGTCGCTCAAGCCTCGCCCGCGCAGCCAGCCGCCGGCCCCGAAGAGGCTCCCCTTCCAGGTGGCGTCGAGCAAGGCCTGTCCGCCGGACAGGCTCGGGAACGTCTTGTCCCGGAACTCGACTCCGCCAGCCGTGCCCGTGAGAGCGACCGGGACGTCGAACGCGTACCGCCCCGTCGCCGAGAGAGCGACGGTGTCGCGATGGTCGGAATCCGACACGGCTTCCACCGTCGCCCCCGTCCGCGAGCCGGCCTCCCAGGCGATGTCGGCGGCGAGCTTCCGCTGCGGGGGCTCCGGCGTTCCCCACGCGGGCCCAGAGGGAACCTGCGCGTAAGTCTGCTCCGCCTCGAGGTCGCGCTCCTGCTCGTGAAGCGCCCGCGCGAGGACCGGGCCGGCCGCGGGGGAGGTCAAGGGGCGCTCTTCGATCGTCCGGCGCAGGTCGGCCTCCGCTTTGCGGTAACGCGCGTCGGCGATGTCGGCTTCGGCGCCGTCGAGGCGCGCACGCTCCGCCGGAGCCGCGGCGGCAAGGTGGGCCATGAGCCTGCCGGCATCCCACGTCCGCGGCACCGAGAACCTCCGCAGGAGGAGCGGGCCCCTCTCGCCCGGCGTCAGCGTGTTGTAGCCGGTCCCGGACTGGATGAAACCGTACCGGTACCGCTTCGCGAACGCGGCCTCGTTGACGCCGAGCGCCTGCGGATCGTTGCCGCCGTGGAGCTGTCCCATCTCCGAGAACGGGAAGGCGTACGCCACGACCGGGCTCCCGAGATTCGCGGCGAGCAGCGCGCGGCACGATTCGTAGTCGGTCTCCACGCGGGCGACGTACTCGTCGTGGGTCTCGAGCCGGCCGGCTTCCGGGAGCCACCCCCGGTTGACGAGGAACTCCGCCATGCCGCCTTCGGCATCGACCGCGATCGGATCGTGGGCGAGATGGCCGTGCGCCTGGAAATCCCATCGGCCGGAGGCGGCCAGGCGCCTCAGCGTCGGCCAATCCGTGTTGAAGGCGCTCTCGTCGGCGATCCGCACGGTGGGAACGAACATCGTCGCGTTCATGTGCAGGCGCTCGAGGACCGGATCGGCCCACCGCATCGAGTCGGCGCGGGCGTCGTCGAACGTGACGAGGATCGGCCGCTCGGGAAAGGGCGTCCGGCCTGCCAGCATCGCGTCGAGCTGGCTCACGGTGATCGTGTGGAAACCCGCGTCGCGGAGCGCCCGCATCTCCGCCTCGAACCGGTCGACGGGGACGTTGAGCGTCCTCGGGTGATCGGCGATGCCGTGGTAGAGCAGGATCGGAAGAACGACCGAGCCGGCGGGCGGCGCCGTCACGTGGCTCCGCCGGACCGCCGCCTCGCTCCGGCGTCCGAGGTCTTCCAGGATCGAGGCCTCGGTGATCGCCTGCTCGTCGGCGTCGAGGTACGACGGACCCGTGCTCCGCACGAGCGCGAGCGCTTCGTCCCAGCGTCCGAGCCCCCGCAGCGCGTCGACCTGGCCTTCGAAGACGGAGCGGTTCCTGCCGAGACGCCCCTCGAGAGCGCGGAAGTGCCCGAGCGCGCGCTTGGGACGGCCCAGGGCCAGCTCCGACTCCGCGCGAAGGAGGGCAAGCTCCGGCGAGTCGGGGTGGGCGGAGAGCCCGGCCTCGAGCGTGCCGAGCTCCTCGCGGCGCTCCTCGCGGGCACGATCGGCCTCCGCGAGCGCGGTCCAGTACGCGATCCGCTGCGGGTACTTCACGGTCAGCTCGCGGTACCACCGGACGGTCGCCGCCGTGTCGCCGCGCACGAGCGCATCTTCGGCGAGCAGGCGCATGACCGGCTCGGTCGCGCGTCCGGCCGCGACCGCGGCCTCCGCCGCCGCGACCGCCGCGTCGGCGTCGCCGGTCTCGTAGAGCGAGCGGAGCCAGTAGTGGGTCGCGCGCGGGGTGTCGCCGCCCATGTCGATGACCTTCCGCCACTGCGTCTTCGACGCGGCGAAGTCGAGGCTCCGCCAGAGGGTCTCCGCGTAAAGGGTTTGCATGGCAAGGTCGTCCGGCGAGGCGGCCGCGAGCTTCGCGCCCAGCTCGCGCGCCGTCTTGTATTTGCCGTCCGCGAGCCAAGCCCGGGTCAGGAGGACGTTCGGCCCGCGCGTGTCGTCGGTGCGGGCGAGCGCCGCCTGCGCGGCAGTCACCGCGGCCTTGGGATCGCCGTGCTGCAGCTCGAGACGGCCCATGAGCTCGTACGGCTCGGAGAGGTCAGGGTAGGCCGCGGCGTAATCCGACCAGAGACGCCGCACGCCGTCCCAATCGCCTTGGCGCCAGAGCGTCCAGCCGTAGTCGCGGAGCGCCGCCCGGTTCCTGGGATCGCCCTGGAGCGCCCGCTTGTACGCGGCGACAGCCGCCGCGTCGTCGCCGGTCCGGTAAGCCGCGGCTCCCTCGCTCGCCGCGAGCCGCGCGCGCGCGGTGGGCCAGGCGTCGAACAGCGATCCTGCCTGGGCGACCGCGTTCTGGTGGATGAGCAGCTCCGCCGCGCGTACGGCGTCGTCCTCGGTCGCGCCATCGGTCGCCAGCATCGCGTGAAGGGATTTGACGCCGTCCCGCGTACGTCCGTCGGCGAAAGAGAGGCTCGCCAGCGCGAAAAGAGCGGAGCGCGAGCCCGGGTCGGCCCGTGAGGCCTCGAGGTAGGCCGCGCGCGCGGCTTCGGCGCGTCCTGCGTCCCGCTCGGCGTCCCCGATCGCCCGCCACAGGTCGGAGCGGCCGCCGGCCCCGGCGGCGAGCGCCGCCTTCCACGAGGCGACGGCCGCGGTTCCGTCTCCCGCCTTCCGCTGCGCCCAGCCCAGGTTGACCTGGTAGACGGTGCGCGACGGGTCGAGCCTCGCCGCTTCCGCGTAGTCGGCCTTCGCGTCCGCGAATCGCGCGGCGTCGAAGGCCGCGTCGCCGCGGCGCCCGAGGACTCGGGCGAGCCGCCGCGTCAGCTGCCCTTCGGTGTCGTTGCCCCGCGACAGACCGGCACGAAGGGTGCGCTCCGACGCGTCGAGATCGCCGCGCGCCTCCTCGAGGTCGGCGAGACGGATCGTCGCCTTGGTGAACCCCGGATGCGACTGCAAGATCGCCGCGTATTGCGCTTCCGCCGCATCGAGCCGCTTCAGCGCCTCGTCGGCCTGACCGAGCCGGAGCTGGACGTCGGTCTGGCCGGGCTGGAGCGCGAGGCTGCGCTCGTAAGCGGCGGCGGCGGCGGCGAACTCCTCACGGTCGAAGCGCACCTCGCCGACCGCGTTCCACGAGGCGACGTTCTCCGGCTCGAGCTTGAGCACGTTTTGCCAGACGCGGAGCGCCTCGGCGTCGTCGCCGAGCCGGTGGTGGGCCCATCCGAGGTTCTCCCAGGCCTTCGTGAGCGACGGGTCGAGATCGACCGCGCGGCGGAAGCTCTCCAGTGCGGCCTTGAACTGGCCCTGGCGGTACTGCGCCGCCCCCTCGTCGAGCGATGCCTGGCCCGGCGATCGCGCGAGCGCCGGCGCGATCGCGACCGTCAGCGCCGCGACGATCGCCGCGATCGTCTTCACGGCGTCTCCTGGACGAGACGCAGGTGGTCGCGGCGCAGCGCGGCGCCGAGCTCCTGTGTCGCCTCGCGCCACGGGGGGAGCGCGGTCGTACCGACCGCCCGGAGATCGACGCGGACCCCCGCCCACCCCTCGCGACGAATCCGCCCGGGCAGCGCCTTCATGAAGTCGGCGGCCTCGCCGGCCGGCGGCGCGTTGCCCCCGACCTCGACCGTGGGGAGGACGTCCCACGCGTACCGTCGTCCGACCATCCGGAAGAGATCCCGGTCGAAGCCGGTCTCCCGGACCGCCGCGCCCTCGACCCGGGCCCAAGGGGGCGACAGGCCGCCGATCGATCGCGCGTCAACCGTCCAGCGGAGCACGTCGCCGGCGGATGGCGATGCCGGCGCGAGCTGCGGCAGGTACGGGAATCGGGTCAGGGAGACGGCGCGCGCGTTCGCGACCGCCTCGCCGTCCCGCGCGTAGGCGACGAGGCCCACGGGCCCTCGTCCCCGCTCGGGAAGCGTGACCGGCGTCGCGGCCAGCGGACGGCCGTCCCAGGTCACGAGCACGCCTCCCCCGCGCTTGACGACGCTGACGCGGTGGGTCCCGCCGCGCGCGGGGCCACGGGCGAGGACCTCGGGCGGCCGGCCCGGGACGCGCGCCTCGATGTAGACCCCGTCGTCGGTGGTCCCGACACGCCATTCGTGCCCGGGGAGCGCTCCCCTCTGGACGATCCAGAACTCACCGCGGACGCGGTCGAAGGTGGCGTCGAGCTGCCAATCGTCGGCCCACCGCGCGGCGGGAAGCCATGCCTCGGCGCGCGGCCGCCCGGCGAGGACGACCGACTCCACACGCTGCGGGGCCTCGGCGATCGCCGAGGAGGCACGCGCGAGGAGCGCCTCGGTCGTCCAACGCGGATCGACGCGCAGCCGCGCGATGCGGAGCGGGTCGGACGCCGGATCGTTCGCCCCGATCGCGTCATCGAGGAAGCCGATCCACCCGGCAGGAGTGCTCCCGTCGCCGAGTCCCAGGGCGACCCGCGGCTCGGTCCCGCGCGGCGCCCAGAACGGCGCCGGCGGAGTGTCGAGCCGCTCGGAGATCAACGCGGCGCCGGGTGGAAAGCGCCCGGGCTTCCCTTTCGTCTCCGCCGGTGCGGGATCGCCCGAGGCGATCTCCCAGAGTCCGCTCTGCTCCATGCGGCGCAGGCGATCCCAGAAGAGGAACGACACGTCGCGCGCCTCTGGGCGGCCGGTCTCGAGGAACATGACGGCGGGCCACCGCAGCTCTCTCAGCACGGGATCGGCCGCCTCGTAGGTCCCGAGGTAGCCCTGGTCGAACGTCACGAGGAGCGCGCGCGCGGGGAGCCTGCTCTCGCCCCGGTACGCCGCCGACAATTCTGCGAGCGTCACGGGCTGCCAGCCGGCGGCGGCGAGCCCGCGTAGCTCGTCCCGGAGGCGGAGCCGGTCGAGGTTCCGTCCGTCGGGCATCGCCACGATCCGGTCGAAGGCGAGGACGACGAAGCGTCCGTCGGACTCCGGCGGGGCGGGCGTGCGAACGACGAGACGGATCCGGCGATTGAGCCACGCGTCGACCGAAGCCCAGAGGACGAGCGCGATCGCGATCGTCGCGATCCAGGTGCGGCGATCGCGCGCGAAGGTCCGGGACCGCAGGATCTCGGTCGAGCTCACGGCCGGCCTAGCGGGTCCCCCAATGGTTCCGCCTCACGGTCACGAGCGCGTAGTAGGTCTGCCAGACGAGCACGAGCATGTAGAAGATGCTGAACGCGAGTCCGTAGAACCAGAGGCTCGTCTTGTGGCGCACGAGGTAGACCAAGCCGTAGAGGAGGGCCATCAGGGTCGTTCCATAGATGTAGAGGTACGAAAACTGGCCGAGCCCGGCGAGCGGCAGAACGAGAGCCACGAAGACGACCGCCGGCGAGACCAACGGGAAGACGACGCCGAGGTAGAAGAAGAACGCGGCGAGCGGATGCCGCTTCCACAGAAACAGCGACGCGAGGAGGCTCTCGCGAATCCAGGACTTCTTCCAGCGGAGCTGCTGCCGGAAGAACTGTCCGAGCCGTTCGGGCACGATCGTGGAGCAGACCGCGGTGCTGTCGTAGATGACGCGCCAGCGGCGCAGCATGAAGTTCGTGAGGCTCCGGTCGTCGCCGAAGGTCGCCGGGCGGCCGAGGAACGACTGCGCCAGCCAGACGTCCAGAACCTCGAGAAGGCGCGTGCGTCGGTAAGCCGCGAGGCAGCCCGAGCAGCACGTCACCGTCGAGAAGAGCGACTCCGCGGATTTCACGATCCGGAACGCCACGTAGTAGCGCACCTCCTGCATCTTCGTGAGGAAGTTGACGCCGGCGTTCGCGACCTTGCCGTGCCCGCAGACCGCGGCCACCTCCGGATCGGCGAAGCCCTGAACGATGCGGGCGAGCGCGTCGCGACGGACGAAGCTGTCGGAGTCGACGTACACGACGAAGTCGCCGGTCGCGCGCCTGGCGGCCGCGGCCATCCCGAACCGCTTGCCGAGGTTCGTCTCGAAGCGGATCAGCTCGAGGGACGGGTGCCGCTCCCGGGCGCGAACGAGCGCGTCCCAGGTTCCGTCGGTCGAACCGTCGTCGACCGCGATGACCTGGAGCCGGTCCTGCGGGTAATCGCTCGCGAAGATGCAGTCGAGCGTCTTGCCGATCGAGCCTTCCTCGTTCTTGCACGAGAGCGCGACGGTGATCGGCGGACGCAAGCCGAGATCGCGCGGGGGCCGGTAGAAGCACGCGAGCGCGATGCGCGAGAGGATGTAGCTCGAGATGAGGATCCCGTAGAGATTGACCAGCGGGTGGTACCAGAAGTAGTAGAGGTTGTTCCCGCGCAGCCAGACCACGTCGGCCGCGGTGGCCACGATGAGAATGAGGCCCAGCCACGGGAGCACGAGGTCGAACCAGGCGAGCGCGCGACGGAGGCGTGAGACCGGCAGCTCGACGCCGTAGGCGTACGGCAGCGCGGGATCGGTGGTGTCGCCCTCGATCTCTCTGACGACGCGGGCCTGGATGGCATCGCGCGCGCGCAGCGCCTCCGGCATCGACTGCCGGTCGCGAAGCGTCGGCTTCCACGCGATCCGGATCCATTCGCCGTGCTCGAGCGCGTGGTCGGTCACGATCTTCGCGCCCTGAGATCCGAGATCGGTGACGGCACCGCGTCCTGCCGCGCCCCGCGGGAACCGGAGGGACGACTTGAAGAACACCGGCATGGAATGCGCGGCTCGCGGCGCACGCCGTCGCTCCGTGCCCGGAAGCGGCGCACTGACCGTCGAGCCCGCGTCTGTGTGCGGTGCTCCCATCAACCGATCACCGGACTCTCCCCAACCTCGCGTGCCGCGGTGCGCGTGCGACAAGTCTACGACGTCACGCGAGACGCTGCCGGTGTCGGATCGCCTAACTTTCGTTGCAGTCTTGGCCGGAAATCACGACAACCCGGAAACACTCACCAGAGCGGTGTGCCGTCCGGTCCTCTCACGTTGAGCGTCGTGCGCTGCTTCTTGATCTGGTGGACGAGGAAGACCGGCGAGCCGTCGGCGCTCTGGCTCCAGCACCCTCTGACCTCGAGCTGGTCGCCGACCGCGAGTGCGACGTCGAGCATGGCGAGGAACCGTGCAGGCGCCACGTCGACGTGAGGCGCCTTGTCCTTTTCTCCCTCGATCGTCAGGTTGACGCCGTCCTTCCCCATCCAGTCGGGGATCGTCTTCACGTCGACCACCTTGCCGCTGACCACGACCTCGTCCTTCACGGAGTAGGCCGGCGCCTTAGTGCTGGCGCCGTCGGCCATCGCGAGGAGAGGAAGCAGGAGCGCCGCACCGAATCCGATCGCGCGCGTCATGGGGACCTCCTTCTAACCCGGACCCGAGGAAACGTTAGCGCCGGGAGCGGGAGGTCACCGGACCGGTCCGGTCGTCTTGCGCGCGCGTCGACCGCTAGCGCGCCGTCATCGCCGCGACGTCGAACACGTCGAGCGGCCGCGTCTCGCTCTCTAGGTCGTTCGCGTCGCGAACCGCGAGCGCCGCCATGTTGACGATGTCGGCGACCTCGTTCGACGGGATCATGACGTACACCGGCTTGCGCATGCCGACGAGCAGAGGCCCGTACACTTCGGCGGCGCCGAGCTTGCCGAGGAGACGGCAGGCGATGTTGGCGGCCTCGAGATTCGGGCACACGAGGACGTTCGCGCCCTCCTTGAGCGTGCTGAACGGGTAGAGCGCCTCGATGATCTCGGGCGAGACGGCGGTATCGGCCATGACCTCGCCGTCGACGATGAGCTCGGGCGCCCTCTGCTTCACGATCTCGGCGGCCCGCGCCATCTTCTCCGCCTTCGGGTGGCGCGTGCTGCCGAAATTGCTGAACGAGAGCATGGCGACGCGCGGCGTGATGTCGAACGTCCGCACCTTCTTCGCCGCGAGGATCGCGATGTCCGCCAAGGCCTCGGCGCTCGGATCGATGTTCACGGTGGCGTCGGTGATGAAGAGGACGTTCTTCTTGAGGACGAGCATGTAGACGCCGGCGATCGTGCTGATCCCGGGGAGCGGCCGGATGATCTGGAGCGCCGGCCGGATCGTCGCCGGGTAGTTCTGCGTCAGGCCGGCGACGATGCCGTCCGCGTCCCCGGCCTCGACCATCATCATCCCGTAGTTGATCATCCGGAGCATCTGGCGCTCGGCGTCCCGGCGCGTCATCCCTTTCCGCCGGCGCAGGCGGTGGTAGGCGTCGACGTAGTGCTCGCGTCGCGGCGAGCGCACCGGATCGACGATCTCGACTCCCTCGAGATCGAGGCCGAGCGACCGGATCGCCTCGCGGATCGTCCCCTCGTTGCCGAGGAGGATCGGGCGCGCGATCCCCTCGTCGACGATGATCTGGCTCGCGCGCAGGACCTTCATCTCCGCCCCTTCGGGGAAGACGATCCGCCGCGGCGCGCGCTGCGCTTTGTGGATGACCCGCCGCATGATCTCCTTGCCGTGGGAGAGGCGGCTCTCGAGGGCGTCGCGGTACGCGACGAGATCGGCGATCGGCTTGCGCGCGACGCCGCTCTCCATCGCCGCCTTCGCGACCGCCGGCGCCAGCCACAGCAGCACCCGCGGGTCGAGAGGCTTGGGAATCAGGTAGTCGCGGCCGAAACGGATCGGTGCGCCGCCGTAGGCCTTGATGACGCTGTCGGGCACGTCTGCCTTGGCGAGCGCGGCGAGGGCGTGGGCCGCGGCGAGCTTCATCGGGTCGTTGATCGCCGTCGCCATGACGTCCAGGGCGCCGCGGAAGATGAACGGGAAGCCGAGGACGTTGTTGACCTGATTCGGATAGTCCGAGCGGCCGGTCGCCATGACGACGTCCGGCCGCGCGGCGAGAGCGTCCTCGTGGGCGATTTCGGGGTCGGGGTTCGCCATCGCGAGCACGATCGGGTCGTGCGCCATCGCACGCACCATCGCCTGCGTGACCGTTCCCGCGACGGAGACCCCGGCGAAGACGTCGGCCCCTTGCATGGCGTCCGCCAGCGTGCGGCGGTCGGTGTCGATCGCGAAGAACTCCTTGTACGGGTTCATCCCTTCGCGACGGCCGCGATAGACGACTCCCTTCGTGTCGACGAGCGTCAAGTTCTCCTTCCGCACGCCGAGCGCGAGGTAGAACTTGGCGCAGGCGATGCCGGCCGCTCCGGCGCCGCTGAACACGACCTTGACCTCGTCGATCCGCTTGCCCACGAGCTCGAGCGCGTTCAGCAGCGCGGCGCCGGAGATGATCGCCGTGCCGTGCTGGTCGTCGTGGAACACCGGAATTTTCATCCGCTGCTTGAGCTTCTCTTCGATGTAGAAGCACTCGGGCGCTTTGATGTCCTCGAGATTGATGGCCGCAAACGTAGGCTCGAAGGTGGCGACGGCTTCGATGAAGCGGTCGGGCTCCTCTGCATCGAGCTCGAGATCGAAGACGTCGATGTCGGCCAGTCTCTT